>JALWAF010000089.1 GCA_027016355.1 Candidatus Moraniibacteriota bacterium
TATGAAAGTTTGTTTTTTGTTTTGACATAATTTTTTTATTAGAATTATGTCTTTTATTATACCATAGTTTGGAGTGGAATTGTGTGGTTGGTTAATAAAAACATCCTGTACAGTCCAGGGTTCTAAGAAAATAACCCCTGGCATTGTAAATATCGCCCCAGGCTGACCAGCAGACTGATGAGTTTTTCCATTTCGAGAGTTTGTCAATCCAGACACATCACTAATGATAACCATGCTACTACCTCCCTGAACAGCTGCATTTACTTGATCTAGAGATCTATAAGTAAATGCATCAAGAGAATTTATTACAATGCGCGCCTCTGGCTTTGTCACAGACAAACCATGTGCCATAGCTATCATGTGTTGCTCTCTTATGCCGACATTAAGAAATGTACAAAAATCTCTCAATTTCAACATTTTCACGTGATCTTCTCTCGTCACATCTGCCGTAAGAAAAAATAACGGCTTGACATCCAACTCTCCAATCACACACTTACTTGCCAACTGACAGAAATAATCCAACTGACAATTATCAGCATGTGGAATTGTTGTAGAATTAGGAGTTATGGCCTGTAAAGACACCGAAGTAAAACTATCACCACTCGTTCTTTTTGGAACCACATCTTTTGATCGTGATAAGATCATGTTCTTAACTTGAGAAAGATATTGACTCTTGTCCTTTATTCTTTCTGCTAAGAGACAGACAGCATCTTCCACAAACTCAGTTTGGCATGTGCTGATTGTATGATAACCACTGAAGTGTTCTTGATGATTTTTTACACCAAATCCTTTGCTCGTATGCGCAAGGATTACAACGGGAATTCCAGACATCTTTGAAAGGTTATTAGCTTTTTTATAAGCCTCTATAATCTTTTCAATATCATGCCCATCATCAAGAGTCACAACATTCCATCCATATCCTTCCCATATCACTTCCAAATTGGAAGAATCTGTTATTGACACTGGATTGGAGAGTTGTTTTTTGTTGCAATCTATAATAACAGTGATGTTATTTAACTGCAATCTAGCTGCATGACGTGCTGCCTCACTAACATTTCCTTCCTGTTCTTCTCCATCACCAAGAAAAACGTATGTCATGTAGGGAGCATCATCATTCTTAGCCGCATACGCACAACCAACACCATATGATAATAGCATCCCCAAAGACCCACTTGGCGTTATATCAACTCCAGGAGTTTCTTGATGATCCTCATGACCATGAAGTCGCGAACCATACCTGCGATAATTCTGAAGCTCATTTATACTGATATGCCCCAGAAGGGAAAAAATCTTATATCTCAAAGGTCCCAGATGACCCCTTATCAATACACGATCCCTCCACTTGTTACACGAAAGAACTCCATTGTTATAATTCAAAATGCCTCCAAAATACAAAGTAGTAAGAAGCTCTACTGCACCAGATGAGCCACCTATATGACCATTGTTTGCTGACAAACAAATCTCAAAAACAGACCTTCTCACATCATCAGATAATACCTGAAGTTGCTCTACACTCAATGAAATTGAATCATTTTTCATCTTTTGTCCTCCTCTATCGCCAAAATTGCCTAAAAGAAATATCATTCAAAGTAGAATGTATAATTTCCTTCTTGGATCTTCTAGCATATACTATGCTATTTTCACAATGATCACCATAACAGTAATCATTGTAACCTCTTTTCCATGCTAAATACTGATATTCAGCATGATCACGATCTATACCAATTGCGATACCACTTCTTTTCATCGCTGAATTACGACCCCAGACATAGTAAAAAGCCGTCTCATACAATGCTTTTGCTGAAATATGCATTAACTGATTCTCAAAAAACCAATTAATTGCAGATGTCACCACCTCACTCAATTCTCTAGAATCTAGACTCTCAATGCTAAATTCAGAAACTTTATTGAGATTTTTCTTTAAAAACTCATCTTTTAAATACAGAAAATCAACAGCTGATCCATTTCTATAGAATGGATTTAGCCTCTGTATCTCAGGCTTGACAAAATTCAGAGCGGTATCCACCAAGAAACTTGGTTCATAACCCTCCTCAAAATTCAGATCATGCCAATTATTTCCAAATTGCCTAATCAAAAAAAGATGAGTCTCTCTTGTTATGTTATCAAGATGTTCTATATTGATCTTTAAAGAGTCTGTCGTTAACTTTCTAGCTAGATTTTTCAGATCAGAAAAGTGATCCCTCAAAAGAGAAAGTAAATAACCAATATCTCCCTTTTCAAGATACTGAATGAACATCTCTGGAAACATATTTGAAGATGCCATTGAAGACACGTTCTGTTGAAACCAGGAAATAGTATCAGGTCCAACTCCTTTTCTGTTACAAAGAATGGCTTTCTGTAGATTCAACGTCCTTTTTGCTCTATTGATATCAACTTTTTCAATTAGCGCATGCTTCCCTGGCTGAGAATTTCCACGATGAGCACATAAAAAACTCGTTAACTCAACTTCGTCGTGAGCATAAAAATGCATAATGCACGAGCAAATATCTTTCAAGCAATTAGAATCACTGACAAAACGATCAGAGATGTGAGACTTGAATCCAATCAAGATATATGGTAGAAAACCCAGAACAAACCTCTTATCTACATACCTTCCTCTAAACCATTTTGGAAATTGATAAATGATTTGCCTACCTCTGAGAACTTCCTGCCTACTAGGTATCTGACCCGATAGACAAAATAATATTGTCTTCATAATCCTTTCCCACTGCATTGGCCTATCAACTCCAAGTAAATCAAAGTCTCTTACATTATAAACAAAATCTTCCTTACGGAACAATGATTTGTATTTACTTGCAAATATTGCAATAAGCTCATTAATGTTTACGATAATCCCATCCTCAAGATCTGACGCTCTTTCAGAAACAGAAACGTTAAAATACATAATATTCATATGAACAACCTCCTTCAGATAGTTAAAATTTTAACGAACACTTCATGCATTTGCATGACAAGAGATAATAACATTTTAAAATACGAATGTCAACAACGCGTTATACCTCATAAAGAATGTTACCGAAGCTCTAGTGCATATCTCATAAATAGTGTTACCATAGCTAGTTAATTTTTAAGTCATATTTTAGCTATGAAA
>JALWAF010000090.1 GCA_027016355.1 Candidatus Moraniibacteriota bacterium
AATCAAGATTTTGTTTTATAAAACATTTACAAATGTTCTTGTACTAAATATTTTTTGTCTTGTGTTTTTATCAATTTTACTATAGCACGCTCAAATCCTGTACTATGTCTTGCACCTTTAAATATTATGATATCCCCTTCCTTGACATATCCTTTCAAAAATTCGCCCGCGTCATCTGTATTTGCGAAATAATCATCTCCATGTTTATTGAAATCATATATCTCTTTGAAATCAAGTTTTTTAGCATAACGCATCGCCTGCCCTGAATCATTTACCAGACAAATAACATTACAAGATTTTCTTATATATTTCACAGCTGCCTCATATGACTTTTCTGTATAATCACCCAGTTCTGCCAACCTCCCTAATACATAAATCTTCCGCCCCTCTGTGTCAATTTTGCCCAAAAGTTCTGAACCATTTTTTATAGACTCTGGCAGTGCATTATATGAATCATCAATAATAATTGTTTTATTCAATCCAGCAAAGATACGCATTCTCCCTGCTGCTGGCACAAAATTTTCTTCTAGTGATTTTACAACATCAGCAATATTTAATCCCAAAACTTGCACTACAGCACTAAGCGCACTGACACTATACCCTAAATGCTCTCCCAAGACACCTGCTAAATGCACAATAGTACCATCAGCTAATGTAATATTAGTTCCTTGCAACATTTTGTCATGATAATCAATAGAAACATTTTCAAACGCACAATCTGCATTTTTACCAAATGTTTTTTTATTATAGAGATCAAAATCATTTTTTTTGAATTCTTCTACCAGAGTTTCATCATCACCATTATAAACAATTGTGCCATGTTCTTTCATAAATTGTGCCAATGATAGTTTTTCATCAATAAATTCCTGTCTATCTTTGAAAAACTCCATATGCGCCATTATTTCTGGTAATCTTGTAAATACTGCAATATCCGGCTTTAACAACTTTGCATTTTTTTGTATTTCTCCTGGATAGTTCGCGCCCACTTCCACGATAAGCATATCTGGATAATTTCTAGTAAAAATTACACCAAAACCTTTTATTATATTTTTTATCCATTCAAAGATAGAAGCTTGTTGAGTTTTTAAATCAAGAATAGTTAAAAGCACACCAATATCTGAATTGAATCCTTTGGGCGATTTCCTTACAAAAAATGAATTTTCTAATCCTGTATATATTATATCTTTTGTTGTTGTTTTTCCTACTGTCCCCGTAATAGCAATTATTTTTGGCTTCTTGAAAAATAGAACCATTTTTGATTCTATGTAGAGAATGTTGATTACTATTTTTTTAAAAAAATCTTTCATACCAAATATTATTCTATTTTTTCTGTTGGGGCAATGTTATAAAAATCAAGCAAATATTGCATTACTTTGCCAAATGTAGGTGCAGCACTTGATTCTGCCCATATAACAGTCTTGGGATTATCCATTTTTACCACAATCACAAATCGTGGATCATCTATTGGACCATATCCAGCAAATGTGCCTATCGTTTGAGAGTCATCATAACCTTTTTTACCAGTATTTGCAACTTGTGCTGTACCTGTTTTACCTCCAATTAAATATCCTGGCACATCAGCACGCTTTCCATGTCCATTTACTACTACACTTCTGAGCATTTTTCCAATCTGTTTTGATGCCTTCTCACTAATTACACGATGCACCACATGCGGCTCAATCGTCTCTTCTTCGCCATTAGCGTGCACTATCTTTTCTACAATCTGAGGTTTTAATAATTCGCCACCATTAGCAAGCGCACTGTATGCAACAGCAAGTTGCAATGGAGTAACGGTAATCCCCTGACCAAAAGATGCTGTATAAAATTCGATGTTTCTATTTAAATGTTGAAGATTGCTAATATTTCCATCTGCTTCCGCTGGCAATTCGATGCCACTCAAATTTCCAAAACCAAAACGCTCAACATACTCTTTAAATTTTTTATTACCAACCAATTTTTCAACATAAATCACACCCGTGTTAATTGATTCTTCCAAAACTTGTGTCATTGTCTGTAATCCGTACACCTTCTCTTCAGAGTTTTTTATCGTATATTCTGCAGCTTTCACGTGTCCAGTATCGACATAAGTTGTATCAGGAGTAATTTTCCCATCATCTAGTCCCATAGCTATAGTAATTGGTTTAAAAACTGAACCTGATTCATATTCTTCTGACACCATGTTGTTACGAAATACTGAAATATCATCTACTTCATTATATTTATTTGGTGTAAACGTTGGATAATTGGCTAATGCTAAAATTTTGCCTGTTTTTGGTTCCATCACGATTATTGAACCACTATCTGCATCATATTTTTTCACTGCCTCCTTCAAAATGCGTTCAACTTCATATTGTACAGTATAATCAATTGTCAAAAATAAATTATCTCCGTCTTTCTTTGCAGATACTATACGTTTTGAACTTGTAAGCCAACCCCCACGTGCATCACGATTTTGTATAACTTTACCATCACTGCCGTGCAATTCTTTATCAAAATATGCTTCAATACCATATCTCCCAACATATTCATTACCATCAGAGCCCACAAAACCAACAACATGAGCGGCCAGTGATCCTCCAGGATAAAAACGAAAATATTCTGGCAAAAAATGTAATCCTTGAATATTCATTTTTGCAATTTTTTCCTTCTCATCACGTTCAATCTTATGACGCACAACTTCATACACATCATTACGTTTAGCGAGTTTTTGTAAAACCATATCATAATCCACACCAAGAGCTTCCGAAGTGCGCTTTGCGACATCTGTTATAAGTTCATCATCAACATCCCTCGGAGACAAAAACGCTAAAAAATATTCTCGATTTACACCAACTGGATAAACATCATCATGATTTTTCAGAAAAATTTCACCACGTGAAGAAATAATATTTTTTTCTACATTATGTTGTCTAAATGCAATATCTTTATATTTTTCATGTGAAGCTATCTGTACAAAATATAACTTTATAACAATAAGCAAAAGCATAACCAAAAAAACCAAAAATAGCACAGACGTACGCGAATACTTCGATGTTTTCATTTTTTTTGCACTAGTTTTAGTATATTTTTTATTTTTCATGTGTATCTAAA
>JALWAF010000091.1 GCA_027016355.1 Candidatus Moraniibacteriota bacterium
TCTTTTGAATTTCTCGCTTTTTCACAATTGACGAAATATTTTTTTGAATTGTCGTTGGCGTGATATTATTTTGTTTATTGTATTGTTTTTGAATTTTACGACGACGATTTGTTTCTTTGATTGCCTTTTGCAATGAGCCGGTTATCTTATCTGCGTACAAAATCACACGACCTTCAGCATTTCTCGCAGCTCGTCCTATAGTTTGAATAAGTGAAACTTCACTTCTGAGAAACCCTTCTTTATCAGCATCAAGAATTGCTACAAGCGAAACTTCTGGCAAATCAAGTCCCTCTCTGAGCAAATTAACTCCCACCAAAACATCAAATTTCCCTTCTCGCAATTCTTCCAAAATTGCAATCCTGTCCAGCGTATCTACATCAGAATGTAGGTATTGTGCTTTGATGCGATTTTCATCTAAATATTCAGATAGATTCTCAGCTTGTTTTTTGGTAAGGGTTGTTATAAGTACTCTCTCACCTTTTTTGATAGTTATGTCAATTTCTTTTATCACATCCGCAACTTGACCACCTGTTGGACGGATGATTAGTTTTGGATCAAGTAAACCTGTTGGACGGATAATTTGCTCAACTATTTGTGTGCTTCTTTCCTTTTCATATTCCGCCGGTGTTGCTGAGACAAAAATAGTTTGACCCATACGCTGTTCAAATTCTGCAAAATTCAGTGGTCTATTATCCAGCGCACTCGGCAAACGAAATCCATGATCGATAAGATTTTGTTTTCGTGCTCTATCCCCATTATACATTCCGCCGATTTGTGGCACACTAACATGTGATTCATCAATTACAAGCATATAATCATCTGGAAAATAATCTATAAGTGTATAAGGAGCTTCCCCTGGCTTTCTCCCAGTTAGATACAAAGAATAATTTTCAATTCCATTGCAATAACCCAGTTCTTTCATCATTTCTATATCTTGCCTGGTTCTTTGTTCTAACCTTTGCGCTTCAAGTAGCTTGCCTTCTTTTTGAAAATAATCCAATCGTTCTTTTAAGTCTTTTTCAATATGTACTATAGACTTTTCCAGCACAGGCTCAGGTACAACGAAATGCTTCGCTGGATAAATAATCACCTCATCCATATCAATACGTTTTTCTCCACTGGTCAAATCTAATTCCATTATTCTGGCAACTTTATTTCCTTTCATGATAATCCGTACAATCGCCTCTCGTCCTGCCGGCACAATATCAATCGTTGGTCCAATTGCTCGAAATTTTGCACGAGACAAAATATCATTTCTCTCATAGTGTTGATCTATAAATTTCTTGAGAAGCTCCTCTCTGTCAATTTCTTCTCCAACTCGTAGAGTTATCATGCTATTTTTATAAAAATCTGGAGAGCCCAGTCCATAAATACACGATACACTTGCCACAACAATCACATCCCTGCGCGTTAACACTGCTGCAGTTGCTGCATGACGCAACCTATCAATTTCTTCATTTATCTGAACTTCTTTATCTATAAAAGTATCTGACGAACGCACATATGCTTCTGGCTGATAATAATCATAATATGAAACAAAATACTCCACAGCATTATTTGGAAAAAAAGTTCTAAATTCTTGTACAAGTTGAGCTGCGAGTGTTTTGTTGTGAGCAATTACTAGTGTTGGTTTTTGAACTTGTGCAACAACATTGGCAATTGTAAAAGTTTTACCACTGCCAGTCACACCCAAAAGCGTCTGTGCATCACTACCAGACTTCACACCACCGACCAATTCACTAATAGCCTGCGGCTGATCACCGGTTGGATCAAATTGTTTGTATAATTTAAACTCTTGCATAATAAAATTGTGACATACTTACACACAAAAAACAAATATAGTAGACAGTCATGACTGTCCACTACATTGCATAAATAAAAAGGATTGTCCAAAATATCTTTTTATTTTTTACATTACACAACAATATCTTTTTTGACCATACCTTCATCAACTATGACTGTGTCATGTTGTTCAAAAATATGTCCACCTACTGGTTGTCCCTTAACTTTCATAGTATATTTACCATTTTTTGCAAGAAGGTAATATCTCCCTTGAATATCAGATACCGTAAAATATTCTCTTTTGTTATTCTTGAACAATTCAATTAATGTAAATGGGATTGGTGTTTTCGTTTGCCTATTTGTCACTGTACCATAATGTTTCGTCACAAAAGTTGTAATAAGATATATTATACTAAGTGCATAAAATATTAGAACTGCATAATTATACCAATATGGATAAAAAAATGTAACAACAATACTAAATATAGCACCCATGCTGAAAAGAATATACATTAATATATTGACTATTTTTTTAATAACAATTCTTGTTGCAATGTTATTGGTATATTTTTTCCAATTAATTTTGTCTTGTTCTAGTGCGATGTTGAGTTCTATTGGTGTCTCTGGTTTAAAATCTTGCGGATGTGTATAAATTTTTCCATAAATTGGATCTATGTCTTTTTGTGTAAATGGTGTATAGTGTCCCTTTTTTACTTGTAATGCATATTGTGACTCCTTTGAAATTAAGAACCCGTATCTTCCAGTGTCATCTGTCATCATTGAATCAATTTTTTCATTTGTTTTAGCATCAACAAGAGAAACAATAACATTTTTTTGTGGTTGTTTTGTATCTTTGTCAAAAATTGTACCCCAGTATTTTTTTGGTTTTCTTTTGAAAAACGGAATCGCAAACAGTGTAATAAATGATGTCTGCAGATTAAATGGAACCAATGGCATAGATGCAACAGCAAGTGCGCCGAGTCCAATTGTTTGTGGAATAAACATCTGAGATTTCATTTCTTGTGTTTTTTGCTTTTTTTGCTTTTTATGTGGCATTACTGGATTTGTACCTGCCTGTACATGTGGTGGCGTTGTTATTGATTGTTGCTGTTTTCTAGATGCACTGCATGATACTTTTTCATTATTGCTAGCACATGTCCAATGCACTTTTTCTCCTGGTCGCGGAAAATCTGGTGTATCATATGATTTACCTTTTTCACAAAATTCTCCATCAAAATGATCATCTGTTATTGCAAAAGTTTTTTTATTTGAACCGCATACTGGTAATACTG
>JALWAF010000092.1:0-2725 GCA_027016355.1 Candidatus Moraniibacteriota bacterium
ATTATGAACTATGCAGCCTTACTTTCGGTAACATTTACTTATGAGCTATAGCGGACCACATAGATAATGCGGTATTGAAGAAAATACACCTCGAATTAGGTTTAGAATTTTATATATTTCTTATTTAAAATATTTTTTAGCAAGAGTTAATGCCGTAATTGTCTGACCATCAATAATACGACCATCCTCAATCATTGCATATGCTTCATCAATAGAAATTTTAATAATTTCTATGCCATCTTCCGTTTTTTCAGGTTGTTGCCCAATAAACGTTGCATCACGTGCAACAAAAACATGTGTTATTTCATCAAGCGCGCCACTAATTGGGATAAAAGTGCCAACTTCTTCAAAATTTTCAGAAATACAACCAGCTTCTTCACGCAGTTCCTTCCTAGCACTTTCCAATGGAGTGTCTCCATCATCAACTCCACCGCCAGGTAGCTCAACAGAAAAATCATCACGCACATATCGATACTGGCGTACAAAAATAATCTTATCATTTTCCAAAGCAACAACAAGAGAAGATTTTCCTGTATCATTCTTTATAACAAAATATTCTCCTCGATGACCATTTGACCATACAACAACATCTTTGCGAATTTTGTACCATGGATTTTTGTGTACAATTTCAGAAGAAAGTCGCTTGGCTCTATGATTATTTTTTTTCATACACGAAATCCTTATCTATATCACAAAAAGCTATATTTTTTTGATCTTTTTCTGATACAATCGGCTCAACTATTCCATATTGATTCAATTGCCAGTCTATGTCCAAATGAGCATCATCCCATTTTATAGCTCCTTCTGATTCTTTGTTGTACACATTCGTACATTTATAACTAAAAATTGTATTATCTTCAAGAGATACAAATCCATGTGCAAATCCTGCTGGTATCCAAAATTGTTTTTTATTCTTTTCAGTTAATTTTACACTGACCCACTCTCCAAACGTTTCACTGCCATGACGAATATCCACTGCAACATCCAGTACGCTTCCTTTAATAACTTGAACTAGTTTGCCTTGTGCATAAGGCTTTTTTTGAAAATGTAAACCTCTTAAAACTCCTTTAGAAGATTTCGATAAATTATCTTGTACAAATTCAACATCTATTCCATTTTCCTGATATCTTTCTTTATTGTATGTTTCAACAAAAAACCCCCTTTCATCTCCAAATATATCAGGCTCAATTACAAGTAGTCCTCCTATCTTTGTTTTTGTAACTTTCATAAACGCTATATATTTTAAAGTAATAACATATAAATTATACCACAAGTAAAAAGCACCCATAAAGGGTGCTCTTACATTTTTTATATTTATACATTCTTATTTTTCTAAATCTGAAAGAATAATATCTGTATCCATATAAAAATTATAATCTTCTGTAGATTCCAGTCCTGGATTTTTTATATGAATTTTAACTGGCACATTGTGTACGCCAGATTGTTTTTGAATTTTTAAATCATAAGGATATTGATTTTTGAGTTCTATTGGCAAATTGTATCTCATCTTTACATCTTTCTGCCCACCAAGTGGTACATGTACTAAGCAACCTACATATTTTTTGCCATATTTATTGCCATATTTTGGTTTTAAAACACAATTTTCAATATCAGTAACCCATGTATTAGCTGGAGTATAAATTCTTAAATATGTTTGATAATCACTTGTCTTCCAATCTTTTTGCTTTGCTGTATTTTCATAATGAATTGTGAGCACTGCCTGTGGAATGCTCCCTGAAAAATCAACATCATAATCAATATTTCTTTTTATAAAATGATCTGTTTTGTAAGATGCAAGATTTGCATCAACAATCATTAAATAATCACCCTCCCATTCTTGATCTATTTTGCCATCCCAATTTACTGCCCTTGCTAATTGTGCCATCTTTGTATCATCTAAATATAACTGAATATCTTTACTATCAAAAGAATCTACAAATTTATTGACAAGCAATATCTTTTCTTTTAAAGACATCTTCTTTACACGACGAATAATTTCTTTTGCAAGTTCATCCATTACAACTTTTCTATCACCTTTTTTAATATTTTGATCCTTATATCCCTGTTCTACCTGATATTCCAATTTCATAATGGCATCACCACTTTGATACGTATCCGGATAATTTAATAATTTGATTGGTCCTGTGACATCAAGAATTGTATCTATAATTGTTGCATTAACAGCAATCACACCATCAAATTCCTCTTTACCACCTCCAAGTTTATAAAATTTTTTAACCACGCGTGCATTTGTTGGAAAATCTGGCATCCAATTTCCATCACGAAATTTCCATGATGGAATATGCATTGTTTCTTTCATGGGAAATGGCGGTTCAACACTATCTGGAATACGTCCATCAAAATTTGCTGTATCATGTACTGCACTTTTTATAACTTCACCATTTTTTACAGTTACAATTGCAAATGATCCGATGTAACCACCCCCTGGACGAAGTTCCATATTATTTTGCAAAAGAATCATAAATGTTCGTTCCACATCGTCTTTTTGTAGTAAATAATGCGCAAACTCAAGACTAGTATCATATTTATTTCCAAGTGGCAACACTCTTGAAGTGCTATATGCAACATTGACTAATTTTATAGGCTCATTTTTCCACTGCAACACAAAATAAAAACCCACAAGACACGGAATTGCAATAATCCAAAAAATAATCAGAGTTTTTGTTGAAGTTTTTTTGTGACCCATAGTTCTAAAGTTTACCAC
>JALWAF010000092.1:2735-3024 GCA_027016355.1 Candidatus Moraniibacteriota bacterium
ACCACCTAATAATTCATTTAAACGTGCCTTTAATTCTTCTTCTGTTGGCTCCGCAAGTTCTTCTTGTGTATTCATTTCTTCAGAATTCTCAGTATTATTAAGTCCAAAATCACTAACATCAACCACTGGGAGATTTCCTGGTGTTGTAGGTAGTACTTCTGGCATTTCAGATTTAGTTGTCAATGTCGGTTTTTCTACAATATCTTCTTCATTTTTTTCTTCAGATTCTAAATCTACATTGACATCTTTTGCTATATTTGTTTTATCTTCATTAATTTCAATATTATCA
>JALWAF010000093.1 GCA_027016355.1 Candidatus Moraniibacteriota bacterium
TTTTTGTTCTGCACGATACTCAGAACCGTTTTTAGAGCGCACTGAAACATTTAAATAAAATTCACCATCTTTTCTTTGACTTACCTCTACGCGTATATCACGCACATCCGTCAACTTTTCAATTGAATTTAATTTTTCTTCAATATAGTTTCTGGTAGCACTTCCAAGTGGTTCAATATTCTTATGGTAATATTCTATATTCATAATTCTTAATATGTTAATAATTTAATATGTTAATAATCTAGTATGCAAGGTTGGTGAATAGACAAAATATAAAAGTTTAGATAATTAGAAGCCTGCCATTACCACCTCTTCTTTTAATTGTACATCAAATTCATCACGTGCGCGAGTTTTTGCTAATGTTGATAATTCTATAACTTGCTCAGCAGTGCCCTCGTCCATATTTATAAAATAATTTGCATGTTGAATTCCTGCCTGAATATCTCCAATACGTTTTTTTAATAAGTTACACTCTTCCAAAATCCATCCAGCTGGTACACGTCCTTGTCGAGATTTTTTACCAGTATCATTTTCAAACATTTTTTGTATTTTTTCATCCACTGTTGGATTTACAAAAAATGAACCTGCACTTTTAATTCCTTGAATTTGCTTACTATTTCTCTTTGCTATAGTATTGTACATTGCTAATTCAATATCCTTTATCTCACCTTTTGTAAAAGTAAGCATACAACTAATAATAATATAGTGAGGATTTTTCTTAAAAAAACTATTGCGATAAGCAAACTCGCATTTCTCATTGTCCATAACAACAGTGTCTCCTGAATCTAAGTTGAGTGCATATACTTCTTTGACAATATCCTTCATTTCAGTACCAAAAGCTCCTGCATTTCCACGAATTGCTCCGCCCACACTTCCAGGTATACCAGTTAAATTTTCTCCACCACTCAAACTATTTTCCGAAGCAAACATGAGCAAATCCATAAGATCCACACCAGCACCACACATCATTTCACCTCCTTGTAATGTCATCGATTTAATAGACATTTTGATAATAAGTCCATCAAAACCATCATCAGAAAACAAAATATTACTTCCCCCAGCAAGTACAAAAAATTCAATATTTTTCTCCCTTGCAAATGCTATAGCCTCCTCAATATCCTCTAAACTCTCAACCTCTACAAAATACCGAGCCGGACCACCAATATCAAAAGTGGTAAATTCTTTGAGCGATATATTTTCTTTTATATTTAGCATAAAAACTTTATGTATTTAATTTATTTAACTTAAATATAGCAATAAATACAGAAGTGGCCTAGTCTTGACAAAATCTAAATAATGTGCTATTATTGAGTGTTGTTGTTTTACAATATATTATTTATTTTACTCTTATCTAAGGAGGCTTTCATGTGGTATTTGGACACATACGCTAAGGACGCTAGAGCTTTTTGTGGTCATTATTTCGAACTCGAAGATCTCTTTCCAGAAGTTGCCGAAGAGGAGTCCAGGAACCGCGAGCTTGATCCTTTGCGAAATTTTGTTCCTGTAGATCAATTGGAAAAATCATATCGTGACCCTCATGATGTTGAGTTTGATAACTCGCCACCGATCTTTTCTTCCCAAGAAGAAGATGAGGAGTATGCAAAAGCATACGACGAGTGGATTGATGCCAATGCCCCAAAGGAAAATTTTAATTTGTCTCTTGGAGATCAGGATTTAATTGTGGAAATGGAAATAGTTGCCACAACTGCAAACTGTATGCCACAAAAATCTCTTGAGATTGAAAGTATGTCTCCGTACAAAATGCTACATAAATTTAGTCGTGGAAATCGCAAAGAAAACAAATATATTTATAATTCCATGAGAATCGACGCGGGCAAGCCTGACAAAAGGACTGTACATCTCCAACGTACTCGAGGGCGCATCAATCCGCCAAGGAGGCGAATGGAACGTCACGAGAAACTTTCCTCACTGTTCGCCTACGAGCGATACGTGGAGGAATTGGACCGTGAGCACAATTTCTTCCAGAAAGAAATGGCTCGCGCTATGTAAAACAACCGCTGTCATTGTCAAAACTAAAAGATAACAACACTCATTCCTGTTGATGTACACACATCGACAGGAATTTTTTATATCAAATATTTTTTATTCATTATCAATTAGCTCTCTTATATTTCTATTTTGTTTTTGATTTTCTGACTGCATACTCTGCAAAATATTTAATCCATGATCTTGTGAGTTTTTTATCTTTATAAAAGTCTCATTGTCAACAAAATATACCCTCACTCCATTTTTAATCATTGCTTCAATTGCACTACTGTATCGTTGTTCCTTTGAAGATTTAACTATTTTTTTACTAACCCACTCACAATCACCCATTCCTTTATTCTTATCACAATAAAAATCATCTAAATCTTCAATTTCGTAAATACTACCACCTTTATCAAATTTTTTGTATCGCTCTCTATCAGCAATAACCATATAATATACATTTCCAAATCTTCCCTTAATCGACCAGCTATCATCAGCTTCTGGTACAAGAAACATTGAAGCAAAAGCCTTATCTGGAGTAGCAAAAATAACCGGACCTTCATTTTTATCTCTATGCTTTATATTAAACATCGGATCAAATTCTTCTACGCCCAACGCGCGCATTCCGCGATATAATTTAACTGGTTTTTCAAATTGTTTTTCAATTAATTCTTCCCTTTCAAAATTATTAGCTAATTCATTTTCTGCTAATTCATCTATATTTTGTTGTGATAATTTTTCAAAATCCATATAGTTTCTCCAAAATGTAGTGGACAGTCATGACTGTCCACTACAATAAATTATACACTTGATAAATATCTCCTGCTCCTAATGTTATAAATACATCATCTTTGGTTAAATTGTTTTTCATCCATTTTGCTAATTCATCTATTGTGTGAATGTTTTGTTTTTCTTTGCAGTCAACTTTATCTACCAAATCTTGTGCTGTGATGTTGCCTTGCTCCTCACGTGCACTTGCAAAAATATCTAATACAATCACTTCATCCGCTTTGCTCAATGCCTGTGCAAATTCATCTAGCAATGCCTCTGTCCGAGAAAATGTATGAGGATGAAATGCTGCGATAATCTTTTTATTTGGAAATACTTCTCTCACAGCTTTGAGCGTTGCTTCAATCTCCTCTGGGTGATGTGCATAATCATCTATCAAAACAGCTTCTTGCAATTCTCCCTTTCTCTCAAATCTTCTTGCTGTACCTACACACGTATTAATTCCATCAGAAATTGCCAGAGATTGATCACTCAAATCCTGAGCGTCTTGTTGTTTTTGATCTGTGAACACAAGAAATGTCATAAGCCACGCTGCAACTGCATTTTTTGCATTATGTGCACCAAATAATTGTGTTTTTACTATAAACTCTTCATCACGAAATTTAATTTTTATCTCTTGTCCATTTTTATTTGTGTCTCTGCTTACAATACGACAATTATTCAATTCACCCTCTCCATAAAAAAATACCTGGGCATTTGCACTAAGGGCAACTTCTCGCACATCGCTATCGTCTCCACAAGCAACGAGAAATCCACTCTCAGGTATTTTAGCAATAAAGTTACTAAAGACTTTTTTATATGCAACGAAATCTTCAAAAAAATCAGGATGATCAAAATCAACACTTGTAAGTATGACAGACTGTGGATTATACAAAGCTAGTTTGTTTAAATATTCGTCAGCTTCAATGATAAAATATTTACTCTTACCAGCATGAGCGCCACTGCCCCATGCAGAAATCTTTGAACCTACAATTACTGTTGGGTCTAAATTTAATTCAATGAATGCGTGAGCTATGAGTGCTGTTGTTGTGGTTTTCCCATGTGTTCCACATACTGCAATAGTATTTAATTCTTTCGTCAGACGTGCAATCGCTTCTGCATATGAAATAATCTCCAGAGAAAGTTCACGAGCTCTTACCAATTCAATATTATTTTGATTAATTGCTGAAACATGTACGACCAAATCAATATCATCAGTAATGTGCTCACTGGCATACTCATCATATATTTTGATACCATCTTTTTGTAATTCATCCGTATAAAAGCCATCTCCATCATCTGACCCACATACATCAAAGCCACGTTTTTTATAAATCATTGCCAATGCACTTGTTCCTGCACCACCAATGCCAATAATATAAACTTTTTTCATACTTTATTTCTACTAAACTACTAACTTACTCTCCTGCTCACTAATTTTCTTCTATCATCTTTACAATTCCTGCTACTATTTTTTTTGCTGCATCTTTGTGATAAAAGGTGTAAATCTTTTCTTGTAATTGTTTACGCAATTCTCTATTGTGTAATAATTCCTCAATCTTTTCCATAAGTATTCTTCTTCCCAAATTTTGTTCTTCTAATACAAGTGCTCCTCCTATTTTTGCTATCTCATATGCATTCATATATTGCTGACTTAATCCTTGAGGAATAGGTACAAAAATTGCCACTTTTTTATTTGCGGCAATTTCTGTTACAGAATTTGCTCCAGAACGTGACAATATAATATCAGACACAGCATATGCATCTGCCATTTCTGTGCGATTTAAAAACGGTACAGCCACGTATAAATGCCTTCCTGATTTAAAACCTGCTTTTGCTGCAAGCTTTACAGCTCTATCATAATGTTCTTTCCCCGTAATATGTAATACTTGAGCAATTTTTGATAACTGTGGCAATACTGCTGTAACTGCATCATTAATTGCTTTTGCTCCTTGACTTCCTCCCATGACAAAAACTGTTGGTCTTGCCTCTGTGAAACCCCATCTCTCATATCCACGTGTTCTATTTCCAGTTGTCATTTCTGTTCTAATAGGGTTTCCGGTAACAACTGTTTTGTTAGCAATAAAATATTTTTTACTAGTACTATATGACACAGCAACATATCGTGAAAACTTTCCACAAATTCGGTTTGCCCATCCAGGCACAGCATCTGAATCATGAGTAAGTACAGGAATATGATACAACCAAGCAGCTATAACAACTGGTACAGATGCATAACCACCTTTAGAAAAAACAGCATCTGGCATAAATTGCAATAAATATACTAAAGACTGCACAATACCTATCGGAACACGAAAAAAGTCCAAAAAATATTGCATTGAAAAATAACGTCGTAATTTTCCAGTTAATATATTTTTTGTAGGGATACCGATTTCACTCATGGCTTCTTCGGCAACTTTACCCATTTGTGCTGATGTCCCTATATATAAAAACTCAGTATCAGGATATTGTGCTTCTAATTCTTCAGCAACTGCAATAAGTGGAAAAACATGTCCACCACTTCCACCTCCAGCAAGTACGATACGTTTTTTACTCATAATACTAAAAATTTTATTTCATTATTTATAATAATCATATTATACACCCTTTTATCTCCTTTACTCAAATTTTAAGAAATTTGAGCTTGTTTGGAAATATTCAAAAGTATTCCTACTGATACAAGAGTAAATACAATTGATGTCCCTCCATAACTAATAAATGGCAGCGGTATTCCTGTCAAAGGCATGAGAGCTATGATCGCCGCTATATTCATAATAGCCTGCCCAATAATCCAAATTGTAATTCCGCCAGCAACTAATTTGCCAAATATATCTGGTGCATTTGCTGCAATTTTTAAACCTCGCCACGCAAATAAAACAAATAAAATAACAATGCCAATAGTACCTAAGACTCCGAGCTCTTCTGCAATGATTGCATAGATAGAGTCTCCTACGGGTTCTGGTAAGTACAAGCCTTTTTGCATACTGTGTCCCAAACCTACACCAAAAATGCCCCCACTACCTATTGCAATAAGAGCTTGTTGTATCTGATATCCAGTGCCTTGCAAATCTGCTTCTGGATGTATGAAAGCGGTAAATCGTGCCATACGATAAGGTGCTGCAACAATGAGACCAACAAGTGCCACTACACCAAGCCCTCCAATCATGGCAATGTGAGACAAACGTGCACCAGCAAGATAAAATATTCCTACAGCAATAGCCCCTAACATAATTGTGGTTCCTACATCTGGTTGCATAAGTATTAATACACAAGCCAATCCGACAATCGATAAAAATGAAATTAACCCATTTTGAAAATCTGTAATAATTTTCTTACCCTTCCCCGCACACCATGCTGAAACATAGAGAATTAAAGCTAATTTCATAACTTCTGCAGGTTGAAATGACATCGGACCTATTCCAATCCAACGATTTGCTCCATAGGCCTCTGCTCCAATGCCTGGCAAGAGTACCAAAAACAATAAAAATAATGCTCCCACAAAAATTACAAGAGCCCATTTGCGATATAAGTGATAATCTATGTAGCTAAATACAAATAATCCAACAAAGCCCAACACAACACCAATCATCTGTCTCTTAAAGAAAAAATAGGGATCACCAAAACGAACATCTGCATATACGATACCCGCTGATGCAATCATAAGCACTCCCAGAAGTGTTAATATACCCACAACGCCAAAAATAGTTTTATCTGAAGCACCAGTTACGTAGAATGTATTGCGTGAAATTTTATTTTTGTTTTTTTTCTTTGTACGAATTATTTTACTTTTTTTATTTTTTCTAAACATTTTTGAAAAAATTATAATTAATTTTTGTTTGAGCTATTATTATTTCTCCACTTTGCAATCTCTGCATGATTTCCTGACAAAAGAACTTTTGGCACTTGCCAACCATTAAACTCTTCTGGTTTTGTGTATTGTGGATGCTCTCTGTATCCATTGATACTATGTGATTCATATACAGCACTCTCTTTATTACCTAGCGCACCTGGTAATAATCTTACCACACTATCAGCTATAACCATCGCTCCAAGCTCACCTCCAGTAAGTACAAAATCCCCAATTGAAATCTCTTCGTGAGCAATATGTTGAGCCACTCTTTCATCCACTCCCTCGTATCTGCCACAAATTAAAACTAGATTATCATATTTTTTCAACCTCTCAGCGTCTCTTTGTGTATATCTCTTACCCTTTGCACTAAGTAGAATAATTCTACTTTTTTCATTACTTTTGACTTTTGACTTTTGACTTTCCACTGCTCTATATATTGGTCCAACTTGCATAACCATACCAGCTCCTCCACCATAAGGAGTATCATCAACTCGCTCATGCTTATTATCCGCAAAATCTCTTATATTATACACACCAAAATCAACCACTCCCACATCCTGTGCACGACCCATAATAGAACCCTCCAAATAAGGTTTTACTATTTCTGGAAAAATTGTAAGTATATCTATTTTTTTCATTGCATTTATTGTAACAAAAAACAACACAAATAGCGATACCCAAAAAAATAAAAACCTACAACAAACTTATTTGTTGTAGGTTTTGATTTTTCTCAAGGAGCCATCTACCTGAAAAAAAACTTCATCATCTCTACGATTGATAGATACGATGTATCCATCAACCTCTACATCATCGGTAAAAACGACATGAGGTAATAAAATATTGAGATGACTTTTTGTAAAAATCGGACCACGAAATTTGCTTTTTTTATTTCTTATAGCATTTGTCGTGGCTATTTTTCTCTGCTTATCCAAATCGTCATAAACTTCCTTTACATCTCTGACAACATGATTAAGCCATATATGGGGCTCTATGAACCCTACAATGCACTTTTTATACATAATATCCGGCGAATCTATTACATGTCCGCTTTCATCTATATCATATTGATAAAAAGTGGCTTTGTTTTCTGGAGGCAACCAAGTCACCCCTTGTACAACCATCCACGTATTGTGGATAATAAGCGTTGCTTTTTTCTCCATTTGATGCGTGGACCACTCAAAATAAAATTGATCCAGCAGATGCATCATCTGCACATACGTATGAGATTCTTGCTTCTGTGCTTTTTGCACTTGCGCAAATGCGTCATCAAGCTTTTTTCTCATGGGTGTTCTTTTGCAAAAATCCTGCTTCCATGACTGGAAGCCTTCTGGATATTTTTTGCGATCTAACAATGCAATCGCCTCATTGATTGCTCGTGATTTTTTGTGCAATTTTTTTGACGATGTCACGTCGGGGTGACAAATTTTTTGCATTGTATGTGCCACTCCCTTAACCAATATATCAATTTGAGCATCTGTAAGCCCAGACAATGCACTTGGATCAAGTCCAAGTGCATAAAACGGGTTTGTCTTTTTCATGATTTCCATCCCTCCTCTACATCACCGCGCAATTTCTTAAATTCATCCAGAAGCTGATCTAGATATATAATCTGATCATTGCTCTGCGCAAGATGAACAAGATCAAGAACCACAGAGGCACCAAAGGTGCGTGTAGAAACTTGACATGCCTCCTCAATAACCTCAATAATCCTATCTTCAGATTCCCATTGAAATTTTTTGAGTAGGTGAGAAACGCTCGTTAAACTGATGTGTGACATTTCTTCACATACATCACACACCAACGCTACAATTTCCTCATCTCCATCGTGCTCCTTAATTAAAGAGCAACATTTATGAAGCGAACGTCCAAACTGTTCGCTAATATCAATTGCTTTTTCAAGCATTAACGGAGATAAATCGTGTTTTTTCATTAATGCCTGAATTTTTGGCACTGACAAACCTTTTTTTGCAGATAATTCTGCAACTGTAATCTGGGTTTCTGTCGGTTTCACTGCAATTCCAGTTGTTATCATCTCTGACTCCTTACATTCTACTCCCAATCTTAATTTCTAATAACAAAAAGACACCTCTTAATGTATAATGATTTAGTCAAGGTAATCAATTAACATATAAAGAGATGTCTCACAAACATATTACACCATCTCAACAAAATGAGATAGCTGTTCTTTTGCGTACTAATACTAAGCAAAAAGAAATAGCAGACATAATAGGCGTTACTCCTAGTGCTATTTGCCAAGAGATTAAAAGAAATAAAGATAGTGATGGAGTATATAGAGCTGGTAATGCAAAGTTTAAGAAAAAGCAAAGAAGAATTAAAGCTAACCAAAGATTTAGAAAAATTCAAAATAATAGTTGGTTAAAAAGATATATCAATCATAGAATTGGTAAAAAACATTGGTCACCAGATCAAGTTAGTGGAAGGTTAAAAAGAGATTATCCTAATGATAAAAATAGACAAATTGGTAAAGATAGTATATATACATATATCTATTCTGAAAGAAAAGATCTAGTTAAATATTTGCATTGTAAGAAAGGAGCTTATCGTAGAAAATATGGCACTAGAATACGTGAAAAACAGCGTGAACAAGCCAAAATTAAAAGAATTGATACTAGACCTAGTATTGTAGATAAGAGAATAAGGATTGGAGACTGGGAGGGAGATACTGTTATTGGTAAAGATAAAAAATCAAGATTAATTACTAATGTAGATAGATTTAGTGGCTATGGATTAATTGATAGAATATCAAAAACTAGTGTATTAATTATTCATAATAAATTAAAAAATAGATTTGATAAGATATCTAGAAATAAAAAATATACTTACACATACGATAATGGAATAGAAATTGGTAAAGATGATGATTGGTTAGAAAGTAAGATTAATATGGATGTATATAGAGCATTTGCATATCATTCATGGGAAAGAGGTTGTAATGAAAACTTTAATGGTTTAATTAGACAATTCTTTCCTAAAGATACTAATTTTGCTAATATATCTGATGAGGAAGTTAAAAGAGTTGAAACTCTTTTAAATGATAGACCTCGTAAAAGATTAAATTATTGTACTCCAAAAGAAGTGTTTAATGGAGAAGATTTTGAAAAATTTTCCTATTTGTTTAATTAAGATTTGGGTTAGAATTTAAGTCACACGTACTAAAAGTAGCTAGTAGAATACATAATAGGATTATCTACAAGATAATAAT
>JALWAF010000094.1 GCA_027016355.1 Candidatus Moraniibacteriota bacterium
GTTATTAAATGGATTTACTTGTGTTTTCATAGCTAAAATATGACTTAAAAATTAACTAGCTATGGTAACACTATTTATGAGATATGCACTAGAGCTTCGGTAACATTCTTTATGAGGTATAACGAGCCCTTGACAATATTTTATTATTTGGTAATATAGGTATTACACGTTCAGAAAAAATATAATACACGAATACGAAGAGGTTCTCCTTCAGCAGTTGTTCAAGATCTAGGAATGAATTTATAGTGTGGATAACACCCTCTTGTTTTTATACGTGTTATATAATCTCTGAAATATTTTATATAATCTATGGCAAAAAAGGATACAATTAAATTAGAAGGTGTAGTAGTAGAAACATTACCGAGTACAACATTTCGTGTTGAATTAGATAATGGTCATGAAGTGCTAGCACATATTTCGGGTAAGATGCGTGTACATTACATTCGCTTATTGCCAGGTGATCGTGTTTTAGTAGAAATGAGTCCATATGATTTAACAAAAGGGAGAATTACACAGAGATTGTAGATTGTAAAAGATATTTATTATGTTATTAAATTTGTAAAAGTAAAAGAAATGAAAGTTCGTGCGTCAGCAAAAAAAATGTGTAAACAGTGCAAAGTAATTCGTCGTCGTGGACGAGTATATGTTATTTGCGTTAACAAAAAGCACAAACAGCGTCAAGGATAGAGTTAAAAAATATTTTATTAAATTACAAAAAGTTTAAATTGTAGTAGTTAAATCTAAAAAATTATGATTCGTATTGCAGGTGTTAATATTCCAGATGAAAAATGTATTGATGTGTCGTTGACATATATTTTTGGCATTGGATTGTCTACTAGTAGAAAAATTCTTGAAAGTTTAAAGATTGATCCAACTACTAGAACAAAAGATATAACAGAAAAAGATGCAAATCGATTACGTGAAATTATTGAAAGAGACTATAAGGTCGAAGGAGAATTACGACATGAACGCAAAATGAATATAAGGCGATTAAAGGAAATAGGTTGTTATCGTGGTACACGACATCAAAAAGGTTTACCTGTTCGTGGGCAACGTACCAAAACAAACAATCGAACCGTTCGTGGTAATAAACGCATGACAGCAGGAAGCGGTAGAGCAAATGCTGCATCAAAGACATAAAGTTTTTTGGAAGTTAAAAGTATTTTTTTGTAAAAAAATTTATATACAGTATCATGAGTGATGAAATGAATAAAAAAGAAGATGAAGAAGTTGTCGTGAAAGACACAAAAACTACAGTAGAGGAAAAATCTACTGATGTTAAGATGTCATCTGACACTAAAGAGCCTATTGAAAGAAAAAAGAAGAATAAGAACAATAGACAGATTCGTAAAGGTCAGGCACATATTCAAGCCACATATAACAATACAATTGTGACGATTACGGATTTAAATGGTGCAGTGTTGGGTTGGTCAAGTGCAGGCGTTATTGGATTTAAAGGAGCAAAAAAATCAACACCATATGCAGCCTCACAAATTGTAAATGCTGTTGTAGAGAAAGTGCAGAAAAATAATATTAAAGAATTGCAAGTATTCGTAAAAGGTGTTGGGGGTGGACGTGATGCTGCGATTAGAGCACTTGCTGCAAAAGGATTTGAAATTAGCTTGATTAAAGACATTACTCCAATAGCACATAATGGGTGTAGACGTCGTAAACCACGTCGTGTATAACTTTTTTATAATAAATTAATAAATATATTTAATTACAGTAGGATATGGCTCGATACACAGGACCAAAAGCAAAAATTTGTCGTCGATTTGGCGAAAATATATATGGTACAGAAAAGTACGATAGAATTTTGTCACGAAAAAATTATGCGCCTGGTGTGCATGGTAAAAATTTTTCACGTAATAAAAGTGAATATGGCAAACAGCTTGTAATGAAACAAAAGGCAAAATATATTTATGGTATTTTAGAAAAACAATTTCGAAAACACTATGATGATGTAAAGAATCGTCCGGGTGTTACTGGTCAGTTACTTCTCGCTAGATTGGAACAGCGATTAGATAATGTGGTATATAGATTGGGTTTTGCACAAACACGACCACAGGCAAGACAAATTGTTAATCATTCCATGATTTATGTAAATGGGAAAAAAATGTCAATTCCTTCATATGAAGTTAAAGTCGGTGATGAGATTACAATCAATCCTTCAAAAAAAGATAATGGTTATTTTAAAAATCAAGAACAATATATCAAAAATAAGAAACATGTTGTTGGATGGCTTAGCTTGGATCAGAAAAATATGAGTGGAAAAATGGTTGCACTTCCAAAACGTGATGATTTTGATGCAAATATCAATGCGCAGATCATTGTTGAATTTTACTCAAAATAGTATTTGTTATAATTTATTCATTTTAATAAAAAAAATATGTCGACAATATCAATACCAGAGGCTCCACAGTATAAAGAAGGTAAAAATAATACAGGAACTATTGAAATTCCTGCTTGTTTCCCTGGATATGGTACAACAATTGGAAATGCAATTCGAAGAGTATTACTTTCTTCATTGGAAGGAGCTGCTATTACATCTGTTAAAATCAAAGGTGTATCACATGAATTTTCAGCAATTGATGGTGTGATGGAAGACGTTGTACAGATTATTTTGAATTTGAAACAAATACGTTTTCGTATGCATACAGATGAAAAAGTAACTGTGTCTCTTAAAGCAAAAGGAGAGGGAAATGTAACAGCAGCAGATATTAAAACTTCTGCTGATGTTGAAGTAGTAGATGGCTCACAAGCTATTGCAACATTGACAGATAAAAAAGCTACACTTGAGATGGAGTTGACAATTGAAAAAGGAATCGGTTATGTCCCTTCTGATCAACAAAAGAATAGTGAAAAAGAACTTGGTTCAATCGTAATAGATGCTGTATATACTCCTGTAAAACGTGTAAATTATAATGTTGAAAATATGCGCGTTGGAAAGAGAACTGATTATGATAAAGTCACTTTAGAGATTGTAACAGATGGTAGCATCACTCCACAAGAGGCATTTGATAGAAGTGTTAGTATTTTAGTAGAACAATTTAGCGCTTTATCTGGAGGAGTCCCTGTAGAAGATGGGGAAATGGAGCAAGAAAAAGAAGACGTGGAAGAAGTAAAAGAAGAAGAATAAATAAATTTTAAAAGTTTTTATGAAACACTGTAAAACAGGTAGACAATTTGGACGTGTACGTTCACAGAGAAAGGCGCTTCTCAAATCACTTTTAAGTAGTCTGATTATTCATGGTCGTATTGAAACAACTGAAGCAAAAGCAAAGGAATCAAAAAGCGCTATTGATAAGATTATAACTAAGGCAAAACGTGCTAATGGTGTAGGCATGGAAATTGTACGTAAAGTTGAAGGTCAATTATCAAAGGATGCTATTAATGTTTTGGTAAAAAATATTAAAAAGTTTGATAATCGAGATAGTGGATACGCGCGTGTCATTAAATTATCACCAAGAAAAAGTGATGGTGCACGTATGGCAATTATTGAATTAGTGGATTTTGCACAGGATCAAGAGGACAAAATAGTTACTGCAAAGCAAGTCACTGCTAAAGAAGGTAAAAAGGAAGAAAAGAATGATGAGACAAATCATCAAAGTAAATAATAAGTTTTGACAAAAATCATGGAACGGCAATATCATTTATTTGACGCAAAAAATTATGTTCTCGGAAGACTTTCAACAGAGATTGCGAAAATTTTGACGGGAAAAAATAAGGTTGATTATACACCACATATTGATGGTGGAGATGCAGTGGTTGTTATAAATGCTAAAAAAATTAAGTTGACAGGTAATAAGGAAAATGATAAAAAATATTACAGTCATTCAGGTTATATAGGAGGAATTAGCGAAACAACTGTAAAAGAATTGAGGGAGGATAAACCAGAAGAAATAATACGTAAAGCAGTTGTTGGCATGTTACCAAAAAATAAACTTGGTAGACAAATGCAAAAAAGATTATTTATTTATGCTGGAGAAAAGCATGATAAAAACATTGATATTACACATGAGTAGTATATAAGATAATTGATATTTTAAATCAAGAGTTATGGCAATAAAAGAGCAAGATGACAAAACTGTACCTTCGCGTAAAGCTACGTCAGGTAAAGTTGATAATAAATTTTTTACTGGTAAATACCACTACGGTGTCGGACGTCGTAAGACTGCAGTAGCACAAGTGCGTATCTATTGTGATGTAAAAGATTCTGTTGACGAAACAGGCCTTATTGTAAATGGTAAAAAATATACAGATTATTTTCATACTGATTCACAAAAAGATTTATTTCTAGAACCCATTAAAGTTGCTGGACTTATTGATAAATGTGCAATATCTGTACTTGTAAAAGGTAGTGGAATTGCTTCTCAAGCTGATGCTGCAAAACTTGGCATTGCTAGAGCTCTTGTAAAATATGATGAAACATTCAGACCAACTTTAAAAGCAAATGGTTTGTTGACTAGGGATGCGCGTAAAGTTGAACGTAAAAAACCAGGTCTTAGGAAGGCGCGACGTTCACCACAATGGAGTAAGCGATAAAATAATATCTGATTTTACCTCAGTTGACTTTTTATTCTGAGAGTGATATTATTTTTAAAAGAGATTAGTTAATAAAAAAAAATGAAAATATTACTTATAGTACAAGCAATAGTTTCGATATTACTTGTAGTTGTAATTTTGATGCAAAATCGAGGAGAAGGATTAGGTGTTATTGGTGGAGATTTTAGTGGCTCATATCACACTAAACGTGGATTTGAGAAATTTCTTACACGTTCAACAGTAGTATTGGCAGTGTTATTTATGGGGATTGCAATAGCAACAGTGAAAATAGGTTCCTGAAAATACATACTTTTCAGTGATTATAATATGTAATATTTGTTTATCAAATCTTCAATATTTCGTACAATCTTTTCGCCAAAATTATTATTTCATGCAACAAAGGATATTTCTTTGTTCAAAAAAACAGTCATTATATTTCTGATGATTGTTATTGCTGGAAGTTTTTTGTGGTGGATTGTTTCAATTTATCAATTTGTGACAGTGGTGCAACCAGCTAGAGGCGGTCAATACACAGAAGCTTTTGTAGGTCAGCCACGATATCTCAATCCTCTTTTGTCACATTCTTCCTCAGCAGATCGTAGTTTGGTAAAATTACTTTTTAGTGGATTATTTGATTATGATGAAAATGGTCTTTTGCGGGAAGATATTGCAGAACGATTCGAAGTTAGTGATGATGTAAAAGAATATACTGTTTTTTTACGTAAAGATGTGAAGTGGCATGATGGAGAAAATTTGACAATTGATGATGTTATATATACATTAGATACTGCAAAAAATATTGCATATGGAGCAGCTGGAGTAAGTAATGATATACGTCTTGTGTGGCATGATGTAAAATATGAAAAAATTGATGATTATACAATTAAATTTACTTTAAATGAGCCAAATAGTGACTTTCTACATGATTTGACGATAGGTTTATTGCCAAAACATATTTGGGAGAATATTACCCCTGAACAATTCCAATTAACGGAGTATAATCAAAAACCAATTGGTTCTGGTCCGTATGAATTTGTAGATTTAAATATGAATGAAGAAGAAGATGTGATTTCTTCATATACATTGCGAGCAAATAAGATGTATTATAGAGGTGAGCCATTTATTACAAAAATTGTTATAAATTTTTATCCGACACGCTCAGATGCAGTTGAAGCATATAAAGACGGATCTGTATCAGCAGTTATTGTTGACAAAAAAGAACATATTGAGGCTTTAGATAAAATAGCTGAGGTAAAATCAATAGAATTACCACATTATTTTGCTGTTTTTTTCAATCAAACAAAGAGCGTACCGCTTGCATTTGATGAGGTAAGAGAGGCCCTTGCACGTGCTACTGACAGAAATAAAATTGTATCGGAGGTGTTTGGAAAAAATGCAAAAGTAAGACTCTCTCCTTTTGCACAAGGTATTATTGGTTTTGATAGTACAGTGCAACAAGCATCATTTGATTTGGATGGAGCAAAAAAACTTTTGGAAGAGGGAGGCTGGAAAATTGGAGACGATGGTGTGCGTGTAAAAGATGATGTTCGTTTGTCATTCACATTGCATATTAGTGCAAATCACAAAGAATTATCACAGGTTGCGCATATGTTAAAACAACAATGGAAAGAAATTGGCGTAGATTTAAATATTCAAGAGCATGAAAAAAGTGATATGGAAGCAAATGTCTTAAAACCTCGTGATTATGATGCTTTACTTTATGCGCATCAAATGCGGTTTGAGCCAAATTTATTGCCACTGTGGTATGGGGATGAAAAAAATGATCCTGGTATGAATTATGCTCTTTTTGATGATGAAAAAATGAATAATTCTTTGAAATCACTTCTTACACAAAAGGACAAAGATAAACGTAAAGAATTGTACAAAGAACAGCAAGAGCGTCTTAGGGATGAAGTTCCAGCGATATTTCTTTTTGCTCCAAAACTTTCTTTCATATATAGTGATAATATAAAAAATATTCGTGCAAATCGTGTAAATACATCATATGATAGGTATGTAGATATTCATTTGTGGAATATCAAAGAAAAACGTGTAAAAAAATAAATTTAAAATATGAATAATAATATAGATAAAAGTGATTTGCGTAGAGTAATTTTGTCAACATCAGAACAATTCAAAGAGGGCCTTGCTGTTGCAAAAAATATTAATGTAGATACTCAATTTTCACGTATTATGGTGTCTGGGATGGGCGGAAGTGCATTGCATGCGAATGTATTACGAATTGCTTTGAACAGTATTTCCAAGAAATATGATAACTATAAAATCATATCAGTATATCAAAATCGCTTTTATGAATTGCCACCAGAAGCATATAACGATTGTTTAAATATTATTTGTTCACATTCAGGAAATACTGAAGAAACGATATCTTCGTTTGAAGAGGCATTAAAAAATAATTTGCCGTGTGTTGGGATTTCTGCAGGAGGGGTAGTTGAAAAAATGTGCAAAGAAAACAATATACTACATGTAAAATTACCAATTCCTTTTGATAATTTTCAACCACGTATGGCTACTGGACATTTTGTATCTGCAATTTTGCAAATTCTTGTAAATGCAAACAAACTTCCACAAGAAGCTGTAGAATTGGATGGAGTTAGTGAACAATTAAAAGAGATTACACCAAAGATGGAAGAGCGGGGAAAGCAAATTGCCAAAACTTTAGTAGGAAAAACACCTGTGATATATGCTTCAACAAAATTTAAAGCATTGGCAATGATTTGGAAAATTAAAATTAATGAGAACTCAAAGACACCAGCATTTTGGAATTATTTTCCAGAATTAAATCATAATGAATTTGTAGGTTTTTCAAATCCACAATCAAAGTTTCATATACTTATGCTTAGAGATTTAGAAGATCATCCACGTAATTTATTGCGTTATGAAGTGACATCAAAGTTTTTAAAAGAAAAAGAAATAGAAACAGAAATTATTGATATGCCCGAAGGAGATATTTTTTATCGTGTATTTGCAACAATAACTTTAGCTGATTGGATCTCTTATTATCTTGCACTTGAGTATAAACAAGACCCAACTCCTGTTGATATGGTGGAAGATTTGAAAAAAGCTTTAAAATAAATAAAGCCTTGTATATAATATATTTTTATGTTACAATGAATAGACTATTAGATTACTTCTCAAATCAATATTAGATAACTATTCATGTAACTCTTATTAAAGGAGGGTTTCGTGTATTTTATACAATACATCTTGTGTATAATTTTTTCAATAAAATTATATTAGGAAACAAATCTTATGTAAATATTTGTTGAGAGTTCAAATCTCTCACAAGATGCACATTATAAAGAGAGTTTTATATAAAAAGGTCGATTATATTTTATATTATTATAAACTTTTATTTATGTAACTAATAAATAGCAAATGTATGTTATTTTCGGTTTATTCAGGAGGTAGACATACATAATTTTAATTATGATACAAAAAACAAGAAATGCACGTCAAGCTAATACAAAGAGTAGTAGTACAGGACGTGTTGTAAGTAGAACAGCGCAAAGAAATGCACAAAAGGCACGTGAAAATGCGCAAAAAAAAGTAACTCAAAAAGAAGGTGTTCGTAAAAACACTCAAAGAAAAAGTGCACAAAAGAAAAAAGTGACAGTTAAAAAAACAGCACGTAAATATAGTACAAAAAAAATTACTAAACGTACTAATAATCAAAAGGTTACGAAAAAATCTAGTAAAAATAGAAATAAAAAACGTGGTAGTAAAAAACAAACTTTACAAACAAATGCTGAACGTATTGTATTGTCAACACGTTCAAACGGAGAACAACGTGTTCATAAAGTTCCTAGGATAGAGAAAGATACTTTACGTATTATTCCAATTGGAGGCCAGGAAGAAGTCGGTCGTAATATGGTAATATTTGAGTATGGCAAAGATATTGTGATTGTTGATATGGGGATGCAATTTCCAGAAGAAGATATGCCAGGTATTGATTATATTGTACCAAATGTAAATTATCTCAAAGGCAAAGAACAAAATATTCGTGGTGTGATTTTTACACATGGACATTTAGATCATATTGGAGCTGCACCTGTATTGCTGAAGCAACTTGGATATCCTCCTGTTATTGCACGTGATTTAACACTAGCACTTATTAAGAAAAAATTAGAAGATAGTGATCCAGGTGGTAGCGATAAGATTCGTACAATTAGCGTAAAAAATATTGATAGGAAGATTCGGTTAGGTGCATTTGTGGCAAATTTCTTTGAAGTAGAGCATTCCATTATGGATTCTATGGGAGTGGCTTTGGAAACTCCAGTTGGCACTCCAATTCATTTAGGTGATTGGATGATTAGTCATGATCCAGCCGATGGTAAAACTGTTACTTATGAAAATCTCAATAAATTTAAGGAGCCCCGTATTCTAATGCTTGAAAGCTTGGGTGTAATGGCAAAAGGAGAAAAAAGCGAAAAAGATGTGCAAGTAAATATCGAATCACTTGTCACAAATGCAAAGGGCCGTATAATTTTGGGGACATTTGCTTCACAAATTAAACGAATTAAATTATTACTACAGTTTGCACAAAAAGCTGGGCGAAAAGTAGCTCTTGATGGTTATTCAATGCGAACAAATGTTGAAATTGCGCAAAAACTTGGATACCTCAATATAAGTAAAGATTTATTGATTCCAATAAATGATATCGATCGTTATCCGGACAATAAAATAATAGTACTTTGCACAGGTGCTCAAGGAGAGCATAATGCAGTTCTCAATAGAATTGTGACGGACAATCATCGGTTTATAAAATTGAAAAAATCAGACACTATAGTGTTTTCTTCATCAGTTATTCCTGGGAATGAGCGTTCTGTACAACGATTGAAAGATAATTTATATCGTAAATGTGACAACGTAGTACATTCAGATATTATGAATATACATATTGGAGGTCATGCTACAGAGGGCGATATTCAAGAAATGATAAAAATGGTACAGCCACAGTATTTTATTCCAATTTATGCAAATTATTTTATGTTGAAGGAGGCGGCAAAGCTTGCAATAGAAATGGGTTTTCCACCAAAACGGATTGGCATATTGGATAATGGTAGTATAATTGAATTTAGTAAAAAAGGAAGTAGAATTCGTAAAGAAAAAGCAGATTCAAGTTATGTATTTGTAGATGGGCTAGGTG
>JALWAF010000095.1 GCA_027016355.1 Candidatus Moraniibacteriota bacterium
ATTCTGTGTGATGATGATTGTAAATCATTTGCCGAGTTGCTTCATCAAGTTTTATTTCACCAGATTGAAGTATTTGTTCTCTAAAGGTTTTGCCTATTACACGAGCATCTCGTTTCTCAATATTTATTTGAGTTCCCGTAGGAGTTTCATAACGTTTTCTGATTTCATCAAGTTTTGCTTTAGCTTCTTGTGGATTTTTTGGTAAAAATGTATCATTGATCAAGTTTGTCTTTGCTTGAGCTTTGTCAACTACTCCTAATGCAGCCAATGTGCCTGCACCTTTCAAAAAAGTTCTACGAGAAATTTGCGGTGCACTTTCAGGTTGTTTATCTGGGACGTCTTTATTTGTTGGAATTATTTCAAATTTATTCATAATAAGTTTATTATATATCAAAACTATGATATATTAAAGTACATGGATGGACAAATGATAATACAATTTTTGACAGATTACGGATACTGGATTCTATTACCTCTTATGATTATAGAAGGTCCTATTGTTACACTTGTTGCAGCTCTCATGGCTTCTTTGGGTGTTTTTAATATTTGGATTGTTTTTTTATTATCTGTATTGGGAGATATGTTGGGAGATGTTATTTTTTATGGAATTGGTCGTTGGAGGGGTATGCTGTTTGTGCAGAAATTTGGGCGACACATTGGTATTACAAAGGCATTGGTTTTGAAAATGGAAAAATATTTCAAAAACCATGGTGGCAAGACTATAGTTATTGTAAAATCAACTACTGGACTCTGTTGGGCAACATTTGTAGCGGCGGGCATTGTCAAAATGCCTTTTAGAAAATTTGTAACTTATTCAGTTTTGGGTGGTTTGGTGTGGAGCAGCTTTTTAGTTATTATGGGATATTTTTTTGGATACTTGTATGAGCAGATTGCAGATTATATAAATTATGCTGGGTGGATTATAGGGAGTTTAGCGCTGGCGCTTTTTGTGGGTATTGGACTTTACAAGAAATATGAAACAAAAGATATGTTTAGAACTAGTAAAGTTGCACAAAACTAAAATTTTATGGAAACTAGTATCATTGTTCGCACTAAAAATGAGCAAAAATGGATTGGTGCAGTATTAGAGAAATTACAAAAACAAACATATAACGATTTTGAAATTGTAGTTGTTGATTCAGGCTCAACTGATGATACTATTAAAATTGCAAAAAAATATACTGATAAAATAATTAATATAAAACAAAAAGATTTTTCTTATCCATTTGCACTCAATATTGGTTGCAAATATACTAGTGCGACTAAATATTTTGTAATGCTCAGTGCACATTCATTGCCTATTTCAGACACTTGGCTTTTTGATGGTATAAGTAACTTTGGAGATAAAAAACTTGCTGGAGTTTACGGAAATGTGTGGGCATTGCCAGACGGAACTATTTGGGAAAAAATTATTTTTAACAGACAAATTGGTAAAATAAAAATGAAATTTAAAAGAAAAACAGTTGTAAAAAAATCAAAAATGGGCACATTAGGATTTACCAATGCAATTGTCCGCAAAGATTTGTGGAAAAAACATCAATTTGATGAAAAATATGGCGCAGGAGGAGAAGATGGGGAATGGGCAAGGTTTTATCTAAACAAAGGATTTTATTTTATAAAAGATGTAAATTTTTCAGTATATCACTCACATGGACTGGGATTAAAAGGATTATATAAACAATACAAAAATTGGCAATCACTCATAAATCCAAAACCCTTTGAAAAATTAGACTTTAGAAAATTTTGATTGACAAAAAAGTTATTTTGATGTATATTTAATAGTCAAAATAGTTGTTTAACAATTTAAATAATAGTAGGAGGAATTAATTATGACAGCTCTACAAGAAAGCCAGATGTTTAGGGAAGCGATTATTATAGGTGGAATATGGTTTGCGCTCTATTTAACATTGCTGTGGCTCAATAGGAATAATCGTGTAGAGTGTTACGCTCCTGTGGAGTTATCTGGAATGCTTTGTGTAATTCCTGAAATTCTTATGTCAATTATATTAACTATACCATGCGCTTTGTGGATTGGCTTTTTTTCATTTAATGGCATTATTATATTCATGGTATTATATTTTTGTATATTAAGTACATATCGAAAGAATATTGTTATATATATCAACAAAATTTAGGAGGTTACTTTTGCCCACACAAACAGAATTGTTTGTGTGGGTTTTTTGTTATATAATTTAGTAGAGATAATTTTTTTGAATATATGTAATATGAAAAATGAAGCATTGACTATAAATGAAATATTTGAAAATCGAAAAAAATTTATACCTGAAATAGGTAAACAGCTAGAAAATGAACAGACTGTAGAAGTAGAAATAAATGGAGAGAAACTCGCAATTGATCATAGGGTTATATCTGTGGAGCAATTAGAAAATGAGGAAGCTGATCCAGTGCTTTTATTGCCTGGCTTTGGATCTGGTTGGGAAGGAATAGCTGAGTTAGGTTTTTCGCTTGCTTGTGAGGGAAGGAAGGTTATTTTACCTTCTCTTCCAGGTTATGGTAATTCACAAAATCCTTCAGAGCAATATTACAAAACAGATGATTTTGATAATGAGGCGGAGGTTATAAATCAACTATTAGAGCAAATTGAATTAGGAGATAAAAAGGTACATTTGATAGGTCATTCTATGGGCAGTGAGATATTGGCTACTGTTGCACAAAAATATCCTGACAAAGTTGCAAGTTTAGTCTTGCTCAATCCTTCTGGAGTTAATGAGAAAGAAAATTCCATTGCGCTATCTACAAAATTTATTGCATCAGGTTTACATACGTCTACAGAATTTTTTGTAAGAAATGTTATGTCTGGTGAGAAAGATTATGAAAAAGAACTTTACAAATTTATCAAAAAGCCAAAAAGTCCATTTGAAAAGAGTAGATTTATTAACCAACCACACAATTCCACTCCAAACTATGGTATAATAAAAG
>JALWAF010000096.1:0-4027 GCA_027016355.1 Candidatus Moraniibacteriota bacterium
TACCATATGTACCATCTGAAAAATCAAAAGTTTTATAGTCCAGTCGAATTAAATCTTCTACATCAATATCGCCCAAATCACTTTTTGCATCAAACATTTTTAAACTAAATTCTTCTAAATCATCAATTCCCACAATATCATTCAATTTTTCCACTAATTCCCTGTCAGTTTCAGTTGTAGTAGGAGAACGGAAAAATAGTGTATCAGAAATAATGCCAGCTAAAAGTATTCCGGCAATACTTTTTGAAAGTTGTGTATTTGTATCAAAATATTTTTCAGCAATAATTGAACAAGATGAACCAAGTGGTTTAATAAATATTGATATTGGTTTATCTGTTTCAATTTTAACTTTATGATGATCTATAATTTCAACAATATCTAAATCCTTTAAATTATCAATGCTTTGTTTTTCCTCATTGTGATCCAATAAAATAATTTCAGCACCATGCGGCAACTCAGTAATTTGCTCTGGCGCTTCTACACCAAACTGTTCTAATACAAATTCTGTTTCTTTGTTTAATTTGCCCAAAGCAAAAGCTTTCGCCTCTATACCTTGCTTAGATAAAAAGTTTTCATAAGCAAGTGCACTACAAGTAGTATCTGTATCTGGATTTTTATGTCCTATGATATGTTTCATATTTTAATATTTTTAATAATTAGATTATCATTTATTCCACGGCATTATTGCCAGTAATTTCTGCAATCCACAAATACCTGTCAACCCTGCAAACAACAGTCCCGCACCAATAAATCCAGACAATAATATCCATAGTGGATTAAGGATGAAGCTCAAAACAACCCCAATCAATACTAGACTACCCGCCATTATCATTACTTGTCTAATTATAGGGATTGTACCTTTGCCTTCCTTAGTCACCCCAAATCCCTCTCGCAACCAAGCACTGAGTCCTCCTTTTACATTCACTACATTCACCCCACACCGCTCTAATTGTTCTGTAGCTTGACAACTTCGCACGCCAGAACCGCAATTAACATATACTGTGCCTATACCTTTAAGACGATCAGCTGCCTCTGCAATATCGTCAAGTGGAATGTTTTTTGCTTCTTTAATATGACCACTCTTAAATTCCCCCTCACTACGAACATCAATTAATAATTCATCTTTATCTTCATCATGAAGTAATGTATTCAATTCTTCTGGTGTTACATTTTTCATATAATTATTTAAATTTTAATAATTCAAAAACCTTTCTCTAAATGATATCATGAATCATCATTTCTTCAAAAAATGTAATAATTTTATTTTTTAGTAAAGACTTTATGATGGCGCACCTACTGCGGCAAATAAAATCGTAAGAAACATTATACCCAAAAACATAAGAGCATAAACCGGTATCATAATAATTAAGCTTGCGACCATCACGTATCCGTACGCAGCAAAAGCTCGTTTGAGAAAACTATCTGAATTTAACCATCCTTTATAACTATATGTGTCAACTTTTTTTACCTGTTGTGTCATATTTTTTATTTAACTCCCAATTTTAATTATTCTTTTTTGACATTTGTTCTATGCGTTTTTTTGCAATTTTATATTGTTTTGAGTTCAATTGTCCTGCTGCACGCATTTCTTCCACCTGTTTTAACATTTCTTCAGAACTTTCTTCTCCACCACCTGATTGTTTTGCAAAGGCTTGTACAAATACTTCTTGTCGCTTTTCTGGTGACATTTTCTTAAGGCCTTTTAGAGCCATTTTTTGCATTCTCCCTATTTTTGGCATGCCTGGCATATCTCCAGCAAGCATTTGGTCTATCATTTCATCTGTAATTTCAGGCATTTGTCCTCCCAACATCTCTTCTGCCTGTTTTTTTGCCATAATTGGATCAATATCCTTTTTTTTCTTCTTCTTAAATATATCTGTAATTCCCATAATTTATAATTTTAAAACTATTTATCTTCTTTAATTTATTATTTCTCCTGTGATTTTTTTTGTATCTTATAAATAGACACAACTAATGCTGATGCAACGAAAATGGATGAATATGTACCAAATGTTACACCAATAAGCAATGCTAATGAAAAATTAAATAATGTTTCACCCCCAAAAAGAATTATTGGAACTAATACTAATACGACTGTAAATGACGTATTAAATGATCTAGCTAGTGATTCATAAAGAGATTTATTTACTAATCCTTCAAAATCTGCAATTGATCTAGTACGCAATACATTTTCACGTATTCTATCATATATAACAATAGTATCATTTACACTATAACCCAAAATTGTAAGTAAGGCTGCAACAAAAGGCACACCAACTTCTATACCAAAAAAATGTCCGAGTATTGCAAATATCCCCACTGTAATTATAATATCATGTGCAAGAGCTGTTACTGCACCAACACCATAATACCAAGAAGATACAGGAACTGACACCTTACGAAAAGCCCATGCAATATATAATAAAATTGCGATAATTGCAAAAATAATTGCTTTTGTAGCATTAGTCTTTAGCTGCTTTGACACTGTTGCTCCGATAAAATCCGCTTTGAGTTGTACTGCATTTTCATCAATTGTCGTTACTGCATTATTTACTTCCTGATTAAATTGTTCATCTGATTGTTTATATCTAATAATCACACTTTTACCATGCTCTCCATGACTTTCTGAAACTGTGAAACTATCATCACATTGAGTTTTGAGTTTTTCGCAAATCGCATCTCGAGTAATTGTTTTATCATTACTTAAAGAAAATTCCATAAGCGTACCACCCACAAAATCGATTCCTGGTTTTAGTCCCCACACTGCAATAGCAAAAATACTTAATCCTACAAATAGTATGGATAATGCATATGCATATTTTCTTTTATCTATAATATTTAACATATGGTTATTTTGATTTAGTTTTAGATTTAGCTTTACTCATGATTAACCACTCCTTATTCTCTAGCCACGAGCCACATATATATTTCATAATAATTTTTACAATCACAATAGCAGTAAACATTGAAACTAACACACCTATGATAAGTATGAGCGCAAATCCTTTTACAAATCCTGTTCCCATCATCATAAGAATAACCGAAGTGATAATAGTTGAAAGATTACCATCTCGTATAGATGGCCATGCTCGTCTAAACCCCTCGTCAATTGCTCTTTTCATACTTTTACCAAGTCGCATTTCTTCTTTAATGCGTTCAAATATAAGCACATTTGCATCTACTGCCATACCAACAGAAAGTACGAGTCCTGCAATTCCTGCAAGCGTAAGGGTAATAGACATTGGAGTGAGACTAGAAAGTTTAAAGATTGAAATAATAGTCGCTGCATAAAGACCCAGAGCAAATGATGCAATGAGACCAAAAAAACGATAATAGAAAATCATATAAAGCATAACTAATAGCAATCCAACAAGTCCCGCTTTCATACTTTTTTGCAATGCCTGGGCACCAAGTGTTGCCTCAATACTTTGTTGTGAAACAAGTTCAAATGGAACTGGCATGGCACCTTCATTTAACTGTTGTGCCAATTTTTTTGCCTCTGCAATTTCAAAATTACCTGATATAACAGCACGTCCATCTACAATTTCTGCTTGCACTGTGGGAGCGCTAACTAATTTATCATCAACAAAAATAGCAACTCTCTTGCCTAAATTTCTTTTTGTAATATCTGCAAATAATTTTGCACCTTCAGAGTTAAATGTAAGATTCACTTGAGGTTCAGAAATTCCACCGGTATTATTACTAAATCCGGCCGTTGCAAAATCTAAAAGGTCTCCGGTTAATTTAGTAGGTTTATATGGATCCACTGGAGGAAGTTGCATTTTAGCAAATAAGATGTGTTGTCCTTTTACTTCCTTTTCATCACCTTCACCACGTTCTTCTAGTTTTTTAATAATGTGCCATCCAAACTTTGTCTCAACTAATTCCGGGTACACATCTCCATCGTGCATTTTATCTGAAAATAAAACATCATCAAACTCGGGTACATATTGACCTTTTTTTGCAAAATCAAGTTCTCCACCTTTTGACGCACTTCCAGGATCTTTGCTAAATTCTTTTGCTAATT
>JALWAF010000096.1:4037-6692 GCA_027016355.1 Candidatus Moraniibacteriota bacterium
AATCCTCACCTGCTTTTATACGACCTAACACATCTTCGGCTTCTTTGTGCGCTTTCTCATCCATTTGTGCAAACGTTTCTGCAAGACTTTCTTTCATTTGTTCTTGCTCTGCTTTCATCTCATCTTCCGTTTTTTCCTCTTTGAAAATTAAAACCGGTGCTTTTTGAATAATATTTTTTATATCTTCGGGATCTTTCACACCTGGTATTTCTACTGTCATAAACGTATCACTTCCACGTTCTGACAAAAAAACAATAGGCTCACCAACACCATATGCATTTACTTTTTCCTCTGCTTTTGCTTGCACGGCATCTTTTGCCTCCTCTTCCTTACCTTTTGGCACCCCTGAGAGATCAAGTTTATATTCTACATGTAACCCTCCTTGTAAATCCAGACCTAAATTAATTGCAATTTTTTCAAAAAATGCTCGTTTGTTTTCAGGTAAATATTCTGAAAACGGTAAAGCAATTACTATCATAATAATAGTAAATATTACAACATATATAAATTTTCTTCTATTTTTCTTATACATAATAAAAATATTCCTAACTGGAAATTACTAGACTATTGTACTACTGCTAAAGATAAAAAGCAAGTTTGAAAGGCTCTAGATAGATTCAAACATAAAAGCCCCTTTTTCTACTAACAAAAAACGACCAAAGTATTATTAATACTTTGGTCGTTACATTATGGTTAAAAATTTGTTCGCATTTGTTTTTCTGCCTGAGGGCAGATTTTGTTACTAAAAAAGTTATAGAGTTGATACAACTCTTTCACTCTTGCAAGTTGACTAAAAATCCAGCCTACAATCAACATCGCAATCCAGATTGGAGCAAAAACAATTTTCAAAACTAACTTAATTGTTTTTACTCTTTTTTGATGTTTGAGATATCTTTTGTGGATTATCTCAAAGGATTGTTCTGCACTCAAACCCTCCTCAGACATCAGTTTCATAGCCTTTAAAACATGTTTTTCATCCATATTTTCTTCTTTGATACAATTTTCCCAAAAAAATCTTGACTCATAAATTGCTTCCAAAGATTCTTTTGTGACATGTTCTAAAATTTCCCTTATATACAATAGACTGTCTGAATAGAAAACAAAGTCAACTATATCGTGTACGCTAGAACGCACTTCTCGGACATGTTCATAATCCAATGATAGCAACCACGGATTCTTACTGATGCTCAATGACAATTGTACGTCATTATGAGCAATTGCCTTTGCTTGATTTACCTCAGGATCTAAATACCATTCTGAAAGGTGAAAAAATCCCAAAAAACTACCAACGAACAATACACATCCTCCAAAAAACATGCTTGTAGACATCATGTCCATGGAAGTTAGCTTAAAAGCAAAAAACATCCCAACGGAAAATGCAATGATCATAATTCCAAACATTGCTCTTTCAAATACTTTATATTGCTTTTTGGTAACTTTTTTGTTTTTTAGAACTAAACTTGCACCAAGAAAACAAAAAGTAACTAAAAGAAATGCAATAACCAGTGGGTTTATCACAATGGCATTATACAAAAACTCACTGTACATTGTCATAAAATGCAAGAATAAAACGCCAGTAGCAAGTCCCAACCAAGTTTTTGCCCAGGTAGGAAACTCTGACACTTTTGAAAACTGATAGTTTTGAACCTTGCTTTTAATCTTGTAGAAAAGATACAAAATAACAGCTCCTACAATCAGATTAGCGTCAAACCAACTGTTAAAAACTTCTTTAACAAAAGGCATATAGTGCACATAAATACTTCCAATAATTGCTAACACAATTAGAACGAAAAGGGTCACAAACACCGTTTTGATAATGACAACAGTTTTTTCTGACCAGCTGTCCACTTTTTCACCTATTCTCTTCCAAATAGCATTGTTACCATCCATAATACCAGTTATCACAAATTCTATAGCATCTTTCACTATTGAAGGTATTTTTTGTACAAAAATATCTTCTATTAATCTGAGCAAAAGAATCATAAAGTATTTGCTTAATGCTATTACGCACCACAAAGGTGTAATTATGGCAATCACAAAAGCACATACTGTTAGAAGAGATATGGATGGTTGCAAATACAAAAGCAAAAGCAACATCATTGGAGAGATAATCCAGAAAGTTGCATGAATCAAAAAAGTATGCCAGAAACCAGGACAAATATGTGTACCAATTTCAACATGTTTGCCTGAATTAATCACATAATTACTTCTTGCAGATTTGTACAACTTCCAATATTTGCCATCAACGTCATTAACGACAAATTTCTCTTTATCGCCTTTGATTCTGACAAATTTTGCAACTGCACTAAATGGATTTATTTTTGGCGCCTGAATATCATCATCTGGTCCATTTGGATAAAGAGGAAATCCCCAATCCAATTTACCAAGATTATATGCCCAAGAACCTTTGGTCTTATATTCCCTCCAGTCCTGTTTTGACAACAAATCTTTGACGCTTATTTTGCCAAAAGTTTTTTGCCAACGACTATAGGCTCTGGGAACATTTCCATTCATCAAATCTTTACAATTGTCTTCAATTACCTTGATTTGTTCTGGAGTGATTCTACGCAAAAATGCCTCAGGAGAAGCAAAATCAATATTGTACTCCCAAAGTACTTTTGTAAAAACCTCTGTTGGCATTGAGCCCACAAAAGT
>JALWAF010000096.1:6702-9518 GCA_027016355.1 Candidatus Moraniibacteriota bacterium
AAACTTGCCAAAAAGTCCCAACATTCTTCCCAAATGACATTAACATTTGGTCTAATCCAACGTTGTATGAACTTACCTAATGCCAATGCTTCCGCAATATCCACATCTTTGTTGTTTTGATCTGAATAATCAAATCTTAAACTACGGATTGATTTCTCAAAAAATTCACATTCTTTTTCCTTCCACTTTTTCCACAAATCCATAACTTGTCCTCCCTTTAGATTTTATATTCTTTTATTAAATAACTTCCGATATTCCATTACTAAATATCATAGAATGATAGCATAATATCTATATTTAATCAAGCTACCAAAAAAGTAAAAACATATCGCGATGTGTTTCTATAAAGTATTTTATTTTTTTAAACAAAGTGCAACTAGTCTTATTTCATCATAGGTATATCTTTCTTTACAGTGTTTAAAAATTGGTTTTAATTTGGTGTGTCCATATTTTTTAAATCCTTCTATTATTTCTTTTTGTGCTTTTTGATTTGGTAATAAATATTTTATGTCAATATTTTCATCTTCTGAAATTTCTTCTATGTATTTTACAATTGTGCCTTGTGATAATCCAAGTGCTTCTGCCATGTCTTCCAAAGAATCTTTAGATTTTAACATTTCTTTGGTTGCATCTAATCTATATTGTTTAGCTTCAGTTCGTGAATTATTGTGTCTCCGACACGTTGCTCGTGAGCGACCGTGTTTTTGCTCCTTCAATTCACTTATAACTTCTGTAAAAATATCTCCATACTGCTGTAATTTTTTTGCTCCTACTCCTGAGATTTGTGCGAACTCTTGAGTTGTTGTTGGCAATTTGCGAGCCATTTCTTGAAGTGCCACATCGCCAAATATTACAAAAGTCGGCAGACCTTTTTCATCAGCTATTTCTTTTCGAAGTTCCCTAAGAGAATCAAATACTTCCCTATCACAAAGATCAAATTCTTCTTTGGTAACTTGTGCTACTATATCTTTTTTACGTTTTGGTAATTCTATTGTTTCGCGATTGTTGAGAAAATCTGCACCCTTTTTTGTGATGTGATATGTATCATACTCGCCATTATTTCTCTTGAGAAATCCTAGGGCAATTAATTCTATTATGTATTCCATCAAATCTTGAGTAGAATATTCTTTGGCTATTCCCCACACACTTAAATTCTCGTGTCCTCGTGAAAGTACGTTTTTGTCTCTAGAGCCTCTAAGCACTTTTACAATATATCCCTTACCAAATGCATTTCCTGTACGAATTACTGCTGATAAAATCTTTTGTACAATTTCTGTTGCATCTTCTGTATTATCATTACTCACACACACATCACAATTGCCACATCTCTCCAACCCAGTTTCGCCAAAATATGAAGTAATCCACTGCCACCGACAAATTCTAGATTCAGCATAGTCCATAACTTCACGAATTTTCTTTTCTTCCTTATCTCGCTGAACCGTATCCTCCATCTGTCCCAAAAAATAATCCAACTTCATCTTATCTCCTGCACTGTAAAGCATTACCACATCACTAGGCAATCCATCACGACCTGCTCTTCCAATTTCTTGATAATACCCTTCGATAGTTTTGGGGAATGTTTTGTGCATCACCAGTCTTACATCCGGTTTATCTATGCCCATGCCAAAAGCAATAGTTGCTACTACCACAGTTATATCATCATGCACAAATGCATTTTGCACTTCATTTCTTTTTTCTGGGGTTAATCCTGCATGATATGCTCCTGCATTAATTCCTTCATCTCTGAGAATTTGCGCTAGAGCTTCTGTTTCTTTGCGACTGAAACAATAAATTATTGATGATTCATTTTTATGTTTATTCAAAAACCATAAAATCTTTTGGGTTGCACCCGATTTTGACATTACTGTAATGTGTAAATTCTCACGATAAAATCCTGACACAAAAACTTCTTCTTTTTTTAAAGCGAGCTCTGAAACTATATCTCTGCGAACATGCTCTGTGGCGGACGCTGTCAGAGCAATGATAGGAATATCTGGAAATTCTTGACGAAAAAGTTTCAAATTACGATAATCTGGACGAAAATCATGTCCCCATTGAGAAATACAATGTGCCTCATCTACTGCAAGTGCTGTAATGTCTAGCTTACTAATCCAATTCCTCACATATTCATTTGCAAGTCTCTCTGGCGCAATATAAATAAGTTTATAGTGTCCAGCACTCGCATCACTCATACGCTGATTTAACTCTTCCAGCTCCACAGAAGAGTTAAGCATTGTAGCAGAAATGCCATTAGCAGTAAGTGCATCAACTTGATCCTTCATTAAAGATATAAGTGGAGAAATAACAATAGTAGTCCCGCTACGCACAAGCGCCGGCAATTGAAAACAAAGTGACTTACCTCCACCAGTAGGCATCACCACCACAGTATCATTACCATCTAAAAAATGATCAATAACCTGTTTTTGCATTGGACGAAAATCATCGTGTCCAAAATATTGTTTGAGAAGTTTTTTCATACTTACTTATGATACATTTTTTTATTGGAAAAATAAAGTAACAATAAAAAGCAATAAATCCATTTTGAATTCATTGCTTGTAAATCTCCTATTTCTCTGGCCAAGCATCAATCAATGCTCTGAGCATTTCTTGCATGACACTCCTTCCTCCACAAAGATTGGTTATTACACTTACATCAATTATTCCTTCTTTGTGAAGTTTGCTTGTAATACTTTCTTTATACTTGCGATTACAATCACAAGTAAGTGTTATTATTTTTGCATGTGAATAGTTTTCACGCAAAAAATACAAAAAGTCAACCGTAGCGTCAAAAGCATTTAATCCCATATAAACAACAA
>JALWAF010000097.1 GCA_027016355.1 Candidatus Moraniibacteriota bacterium
CTATAATATTTAGTGGAATATTTTTAGTTATTTTTAATATTAATTTTTTTTTTTTACAAAATAATGTAACATTTATTAAGATTGTTAAAGCAGGGGAAGATGAAATTCCAGGTGTTAATGCTGGAGATACATCACCAAATCTTGCTAGAAGAAATGGAAAAGTTAGCACTACTTCAAAAGCTAATCCATTTAATATAGTACAAACAGCTTTATATGGTTTATTATTAACTATAGCAAAACTTATTTCAGCGGTAGTAGGTGTTATAAAATTTTCACTTTCAGATGTTTTTGTGAATAAATTATTTAATAGTAAAGCAATTTATACTGGATGGAAAATGGTGAGAGATACCCTTAATATTATGTTTATATTTTTTCTACTTTTTAGTGCTTTTTCTACTATATTTCAAGTGTCAAAATATCATATCAAGAGCACATGGGTGATGATAGTAGTGATGGCACTTCTAGTTAATTTTTCATGGCCTATCACACGAGTGATAATTGATTTTTCCAATGTAACAATGGATTATATATTAGGTGGCAAAAGTAGTGATGAAGTTGCTAGTTCTGGCTTAATGGGAGAACTTAGTAATGAAGTTGGTTTTTTTACTATGATGATTGGTACGAATCATTTTGTTAATCCTAATGGTAGTGGAGATGCAAAAATTGATTTAGGAAGTGATGGTATTGTTTCAGCAATGATGATAGGTATTATAATAGGTGCTATATTTTTATTTACTATTGGTGCTATTGCAATATTACTTCTTATACGCGTAATATTTATGGCTGTGTTACTTGTATTTGCGTCGGCTGGTTTTGTATTTGCAGCGTTTCCTTCGACTAGTTCAGTTTCTAGTAAATGGTGGAAGGCATTATTAGATCAGGCTATCTTAGGTCCTGTTGTGCTTTTTTCACTTATGCTTGCTGTTGGTGTAATGAAAGATGTTAGTGATGTTGCTTCTGCAACACAAACAAAAATAATGGGTCAATTAGGTGCACTTCCGCAATATGCAGTTGCAATAATTCTTATTTGGACAGGAATTTTAGCGGCAAAAAGTATAAGTGGACAAACTGCAGGTATGGCATTAAATGGAGCTACAAGAGTTAAGGGTTTTGCATGGAAATCTACAAAATTTGGAGCTAAGGTTGGAGATGGATGGATGGCAAGGGGAGTTAATAGAGCGATAAAGAGTGATAATAAATTTGTAGGAGGACTTGGGAGAGGTGCGGCTAGACTCAGAGCAGTACCTGACCGTGCAAAAAATATTTATCAAAGTGGAAAGAAAAAGAATGAAGATGCTCTAGCGTTAACAAAAGCACATGGACTTAATGATAGTAAAATTGGTGGTGATAAGAGTGCAATAATAAAACATGAAAATAAACAAGTAGCTGAAATGAAAAAGAAGTGGAAGGATGAAAATATAGATGCTAAAACACTAGCAGATCAGTATAGTGGTGCTAATTCTACTAAAGCACGTGCAATTACAGAGGCATTAGCAAATATGAAAGATGGAGTTGATGAAAATGTAGTTAAGAAAATGGTAAAAGCTAGTTATGATAATAAACTTAATTTAAGTGAGGATACAATAAAAAGTGTAGGTAAAAAAGCTGCTGAAACAGGTAATGCACATATATTAGCGAAGGAACTTAATAGAAAATTAAGAAGTGAGGGTATGTCACATAGTCAAGCTGAATCTGAAGTTTATAAACAAGTTTATAATAATATGAATGCTGAAACATTAGCAAAAAATCATAAGAGTATAACACGTGCAGCTGCATTACCAGGTAGTGTATTACATCAAGGAATTAGTGAAAAACTTGATCGTACAGGATTTGCTAGAGATTTTCAAAGATATGCTAGTAATAATGCTACTTATCGTAGAGCAAAAAAGATAAATGGTAAGTATTTATAATTTAATTATAAAATTAAATGAAAAATTTTCTTGAAGAAGGAAAATATTTTCCAACATTAGTTAAAGATGAACAGGAAGATGGTTTTCTAAAAATAAAAAAATTACATACATTACCACAAAAAACACAAGATTTGTTATTATCTGATAAAATTGCAGAGTTTATTTTTGGAGTAGAACAACGTTATCATCTCCAAGATGCACAGACTGAGGAGTTTTCTCGTACTGTTAGAAAATATTTTTTTCGTGAAATTACAAAAGATGATTTTGCGCAAAAAATTTCTGCACTGTGTAGAATTTCACAAGATCAAGCTTTGAAATTACTTCAAGCTATAAGCGCAATTAATCCTATAAATAATGATAAAAAAAGTGTAAATTATGTGAAACTTTCATTTAATGATGCAATAAAAAAGTATCCTGAAATTTTAAAACAAATTATTACTGAAAAAAGTATTGTAACTAAACCATTTCTTAAACCACTTAAACCTACTGTAAAAAACTGGATTATGGTTTATGAAAAAATTCTAGATGTCAGTAAGCACAACACAATTGAAAGAGGTGAATTTGTATTTCGTTCTCAAGCTACTCAAGGGTTAAATGAAGATGAAAGAAAAAAATTATTAACACTTTTTAAATCAAGAGATGAAGATAGTAAATTAACTATTGATATTGATGGTGGAAAAATTGTTTTTGATACTGGAGAAAATATTCAAAAACAAACTACAAAATCAATTCCCTCAAAAAACATTAAAAAACAAGTGGTTAGTGAACAAAACACGCAAATACAGTCAACAAAAAAACAAAATAACATTAACTTACGCAAAAATAATAATCTAAGTGATTTATCCACACAACAAATAAATACAGCCACTACTGCAAATAGTATGGATATGAGTATGAATTCTCAATCACAAAAATCACAAGATGTGAATAATCAAATTGTGGATGAGATTAGTGATACCCAACAAGTGGATAAGCAACTACTAATAGATGTAC
>JALWAF010000098.1:0-8313 GCA_027016355.1 Candidatus Moraniibacteriota bacterium
AAATAAAACAGCGAAGTATACTTTTGAGGGTCCGCTACATTTAGGAGCAACTCTTGCTGGTGGAGATGATATTTTTTGCAATCAGTTAAGTGATTATGCCATTCCTTTGGGAATTGCTTTTCAAATTCGTGATGATGTATTGGGTATTTTTGGCAATGAAAAGAAGACAGGTAAATCAGCACAATCTGATATTTTGGAAGGCAAAAAAACTTTTATGGTAAATTGTGCGTATAGAAATGCAACTCATGACCAGAAACGTATACTAGATTATTCTCTGGGTAATAAGGATATCACTACAAAAGAAATAAAAGAGTTTCGTGATGTAATAATAGATACGGGCGCACGTGATGAAGTGGAAAATTATATACAAAAATTACTTTTACAATCTGAAAAATCTTTAAATAAAATGATATTACCAGAAGATGTTAAAAATTCATTTTTAGGATTGATAAATTACCTTAATAAACGTGAAAATTAATTTTATGAATGATAATCAAGAGATTCCAAATCATGTTGCAATTATACCAGATGGAAATCGTAGATGGGCTAAAGTTCATGGTGTTAAGCCATGGGATGGTCACGCTGCTGGTGCAAACATTATTGAAGAACTTACAAAAAAAGCGCGTGATATTGGTATAAAATATATTTCATTTTGGGGTTCATCAGAAGAGAATATGAAAAAACGATCATTGAGAGAGCGTCGTGAACTTATTAAAATATATGAAAAATATTTCATAAAATTAATGTCAAGCAATGATATTTTTGATGATGAAGTTTGTATTAATGTTTTGGGTAAGTGGCGTGAGCAATTACCTAAAAATTTGGTTAATATTATTGAAGAGGGCATTGAAAAGACAAAAAATCACAAAAAACATTATTTAACATTTTTTTTGTCATATTCTGGTGATGAAGAAATGCTGGATGCAATTGAAGAAATTATAAAATCCTATGACAAGGGAGTAAAAATTACAAAAAAAATTATTAAAAAACATTTATTAACAAAAAATTTGCCAGTAGTTGATTATTTGATTCGCACAGGTGGGGAACCTCATTTAAGTGCAGGTTTTATGATGTGGGATATTGCAAATGCACAATTGTTTTTTTCTGATAAATATTTTCCTGATTTTGGAGGTAAAGAATTTGAAAGAGCAATTAATGAATATATAAAACGCACACGTAGATTAGGTGCATGATTATTCAAAAAATGTTATAATAAAAAATAATTACTTTAATGTTGATAAATAAAAAACAATACAAAAAACAATATGAAAACATATAAGGAAAAAATTACATTTAAAAGTACAGCACAGGTAGAATTTATTGATGTTACGGACGATGTGCAAAAAGTTATTGATAATAGTGGAATCCGTGATGGTCGTGTTTGTGTATTTTTGCAACATACTACAATGGGTATAATGATAAACCATAATGAGCCTATGTTGTTACAGGATTTTATGCGTGTATTACATCGATTAGCACCATCTGATGAAAGATATTCACATGATATATTTGAATTAAAAAAAAGGAACAAATCGGATGGAAGAAGTAATGGGCATTCTCATTGCAAGGCAATGCTTGTAGGCACCGACATTGCTGTTCCTGTAGAAAATGGAATAATGATGTTGTCAGATTTGCAAAGCATACTTGCAGTTGAGTTTGATGGATCTAGAGAGCGTGATGCTATTGTGCGTGTCACTGGTTAAAATAAATACATTATGAGTACTCTCGCAAATAATTTAATACATAAGGGCTATTTGAAAACAGATATTATCATTGAGGCTTTTTCAGAAATTAATCGGGCAGAATTTGTGCCTGATAGATTTCGTGTTGCTGCATCATCAGATATCCCACTTTCAATTGGACATGGACAAGTTTTACCAGAACCTTCTGTAGTATCTTTCATGATGGAGCTACTTCGCCCTGCTAAATCACAAGATATTTTAGTTGTTGGTTTTGGAGGTGGATGGATAATTACCATGTTGAGTTATATTGTTGGTACTAGTGGAAGTGTTGTAGCAATTGATACAATTCATGATCTCAAAGAAGAAACTCAAAAAAATATTCAAAAATATAATTTTGTTGCACGAAATAATATCACAGAACTTAAATTAATTAACGGGCGTGAAGATATTTCAGATGAAAAACACTTTGATCGTATTATAGTTATTAATCCAGATTTATGGTCACTATATCCATTTAGAAAATTACTTAATATAGGTGGAGTTATGGTTGCACCAATTGATAATGTTGTATATTATTTTAATAATCGTGCAAGCGATGAGGAAATTATAGAAGAACGATTTGATAGTATAAATTTTTTACCAGCCTAGTTATGAAAAAAATAATAATTCTTTGTATTATTGTAATTATTTGTGGAATTGGCTTTGTACATTTTCGAACGTACAATACTGTTTCATATAATAATACACCAGAACAGTTCACTGTTGCGAAAGGTGATGATATTATTACAATTGGACGCAAGTTAGCAAAACAAAAACTTATTGCAAATAGAATTTATTTCTATTACTATGCTTGGAAAAATAAATTGCGAGGTTCTATTGATGCTGGTGACTATATTATAATGCCAAAAAGTAATATTGCAGATATCGTATACAAAATGACCGCAGGAGATACGGTAAAATCTATTAAAAAAGATATAAAAGTAACCTTTCCAGAAGGCTGGTCAATTAAACAAATGGCTCAGCGTTTACAAGAAAAGGGCTTGCCAGCTGAAAAATTTTCACAGTTAGCAAATAATCCAACAGAGAACTTGTATCAAGAATATCCTTTTTTGCATAAAGGGAGTTCATTGGAAGGTTATTTATTTCCAGATACTTATCGTTTTGCAAAGGATTCAACTGCTGAAATTATTGTGAAAAAAATGCTTGATAATTTTAATATTAAAGTGGATAAAAATAGGCGTGAACTTATCTCGAATAGTGGTAATAATTTACATGATGTGATAATTTTTGCAAGTATTATTGAAGCTGAAGTTCCTTCTGGAACTGATAGACGTATTGTGGCAGGAATATTTAAGAATAGATTAGATATAGGTATGGCGTTGCAAAGTGATGCAACAATTGATTATATAAAAGGCACACCAGAAATTAAACATACACTAGCAGATATTGACATAGATTCACCATATAATACTTATAAATATCCAGGATTGCCAAAAGGTCCAATAAACAATCCTTCGCTCAAGTCAATTGATGCAGCAATAACACCAACTGAGACTGATTACATGTATTTTCTCAATAATGCTGAAACTGGGGAAACAGTTTTTTCCAAAACACTTAATGAACACAATACAAATAAACAGCAAAATGGGTTATAAAGATACAAAAAATACTCGCTCGGAAGCGAGTATTTTTTTGTGTATCATTGAATACTATAAAGGTAATGTATAATTAATAGCTTTACTTGTATTTGTGTCCCATGTACTAGTGTCAATATCAAATGTAACTGTATTTAATAAATCTTTATGTTTGAGTTTTTTGTGTTTTAGGGCATATTCATAGATGTCCTTGGTTACTTTTACGTCTTGAGTACAGTATTTTTCAATTTTGTCAATACGACCTTCATGCCACCATTTAATTGCTTGTAGGCCGTGACTGCTTTTGCCTACACCGATTGTTGCTTCTGCAATATTGTCTAAGCGTACGCTCTTACCTAAAGATTTTTTAATTTCAGTGAGTAAATCTAAACTTCCGACAGCAGTAAGGTCTCCGGGATAATATTTATTGAGTAGAGGTATGTCAAAGTGATTGGAATTATAACCAATTAGCATATCTGTTTCTTCTAGAATTGGCCACAAATCAACAAGGTTATCTTGTGTAAATGTTAAATATTTTTTTGTTTTATAGTCATAAATAACCAAAAGTGATATATCTAATTGAGCGGGATCATTTGAACCAATCTCTTGAAATGTATTTCGTGTTTCAATATCAAAAACAATTTTTCTCATATTTTTATGATTTTATAGACAATAGAATTATTTTAACATATCAAAGAGATATCCGCAAAATGAATGTTGATAAAATAATAGAGATGCAGACTTTTTCCAAAAAAAGTGTTATAATATTATGCATAATCTGTTTTAGGGGAAACAGATAGGTTTAATATTTGGTATTTTTTATATGCGTAGTTTTTTAATACGTTTAGGTGTTTCTATTTTATTTGTAGGAATCATTATTATTTGGTATATTGTGCCAGATAGTTTTTTTGTACAATATTCAGAAGCATCAGACCAGTATACGTTAGAAAAAAAAGAAGAAGTAAAACCTGTAAAAAAAGAGAAAAAAGTAGCAAAAGTAGATGAAGACATAGTAAAAGAAAAAACTAAAATAAAACAAACGGTGCCATTTGTTGTGCAGGCACCACATGCTCAATGGGATGATTCGCGATATCAAGATGCTTGTGAAGAGGCATCGATGGTTATGGCAGAAGCTTGGATAGAAGGGGAAAATCATGTTTCACGTAATGATGCAGAGGAGCGAATAGAAGAATTATTCAAGCATGAAGAAGATTTTTTTGGTGATGCAGTAGATACTTCTATAAATGATACAGCGCGATTTTTTCAACAACATTATGGACGCAGTGTTGATGTGAAAGAAGGTGTTTCTATGGAAGATTTGTATGATATTTTATCACACAAAAATATAATCATAGCACCTACAAATGGTAAATGGTTGGAAAATCCACATTTTAAAAATGGAGGTCCCGAGAGACACATGTTGGTTATTGTGGGATTTGATAAAAAAAATGGAGAATTTATTACAAACGATCCAGGTACACGTGTTGGGCGTGGGTATAAATATAAAGATAGTATATTGTACAATGCAATTCGTGATTATAAAACAGGACACAAAGAAGATATTGAAGGTACATCAAAAACTGTCATGATTATAAAAAAATAAATTTTTTCTAATGAGGCAAATTGTAGAATTATTGATTATCATTATCATGATATTTATTCAGGCCACTAGTAGTGGAGTGGTGGAGAATAATAATGATACAATTAAACAACAAACTGTAAATACAGTAACGCATATTGTAGACGGTGATACATTTGATATTGCATCAGGAGAGAGAATTCGTATGATAGGAATTGATACGCCTGAGCGAGGAGAATATTTTTATAAAGAGGCAAGCGCTAGATTGGAAGAATTAATTGGAGGTAAAGAGGTAATTTTGACAAAAGATGTTTCAGAAACTGACAGATATGGTAGACTTTTGAGACATGTATATTATAATGGTGTTTGGATTAATAAACAGATGATTGATGAAGGTTTTGCTAAATTAGCGACATTTCCTCCAGATGTAGCACATGTAGAAGTTTTTGAACAAGCTCAACAAAAAGCAAGAGATAACAAAGTGGGGATGTGGAAGAATAAATATTGATATAAAAATACTATAATGAATATTAAAAAAATTATTACAGTAGAACCTAGGGGGTTTTGTGCGGGCGTTGCACGTAGTATTAGTGTTGTGGAAGATTGTTTGAAAATATTTGGTGCACCAGTATATATTAAACATGCAATTGTTCACAATAAAACAGTTGTTGCGGATTTGGAAGCAAAAGGTGCAATTACAGTTGATTCTGTTGAGGATATTCCAAATGGTGCAATTGCGGTGTTTAGCGCACATGGTTCACCCCCTGAACACTTTGAACATGCAAGAAAAAGAGATATTCGTGTAATTGATGCAACGTGTCCTCTTGTAACAAAAGTACATATGGAAATGGTAAAGTTCTTAAGTGATGGATATAGAGTTGTGTATATCGGACACAAAGGTCATGTTGAAGGTTTGGGTGTGATAGGTGAAGCAAAAAAACTAGGTATCAATGTTCCAATACTTGAAAACATCTCTGATGTAGAGGATTTGGATTTTTCTTCGGAAGATGAGCTTGCATTTTTGACACAAACTACTTTAAGCATTGTAGAAACAAATGAAATTATAGATGCATTAAAGAAAAAATATTCACATATTGTTGAACCACCCGCTGCAGATATTTGTTATGCTACGACAAATAGGCAAAATGCTATTCGTACGTTATCACAACAAGTGGATATTATTTTTGTTGTAGGGTCCAAAACATCTTCAAATTCAAATCGTTTGGTGGAAGCTGCAAAACAAAATGGTTGTAAGTCATATTTAATAGATACAGTGGAAGAAATTGATGAAAAATGGTTGGAGGGATTAGAGACCGTGGGTGTAAGTGCAGGCGCAAGTGCACCAGAGTATAAAGTAGAAGAGGTTGTAAAATTTTTTGTTGACAGGGGAGCAGCTCACGATAAATTGGCTGTGACAGAAGAAAATATGCAATTTACAGAGCCAGTTGAATTAATGAAAGCAAGGAGAGAAAATTAATGGGCATTTACAAAAGATTATCAGCTTTTATTTTATTGTGAAAGTGATAAAATATTAAGTAATGACGTGTGAATAAAAGCTTACAATATTTAGTTTCGTTAGAAAATATTTTTAAACCCTTATCAATGTGCGCAATGTAGTATATAATAGTAAGTATATTATTTATAGTTTTTAATTATGGAGCAGGTAATTATTATAATTTTTTATATAGTGACACTTGTGTATAGCATCATATTTCACGAAGTGTCTCATGGCGTGGTTGCACTTTGGCTCGGGGACAAAACTGCCAAATATTCCGGACGACTTTCATTGGAGCCTTTGCGACATATTGATCCAATAGGTTCAATTATTTTGCCGTTTTTTATGATTTTGACTACGGGCTTTGCATTTGGTTGGGCAAAACCTGTGCCATATAATCCATACAATTTAAAATGGCCAAAGTGGGGGGCTGTTGCTGTAGCATTTGCTGGACCTATTACGAATTTTATTTTAGCAGCGAGCGCTGCTGTTGTAGCATCTTTTATAAATATTCCAATAGTGCAAAAATATACAATAGTAGAGTATTTGATGACTGCACAATGGAGTGCTTTGGTGCATGTTGTTGTCGGTTCTCCGTTACTTATTGTATATGCAATTTGTGCAATGATAATATTTTGGAATATACTTTTGGGCACATTTAATTTAATGCCAATCCCGCCATTAGATGGTTCAAAATTAATTTTTACAATATTTAATATTCCTCAAAGAGCTCAAATGTTTTTGGAACAGTGGGGATTTTTTATTTTAGTATTTATATTATTTACACCAATTGCTATTCCATTTCAAATTTTACTTAGAGCTTTGTGGGATATATTTTTTAGGCTTTCTTTATAAAAATAGTAAATACAAACATTATGCATGATATTTTAATTAAAAATGGTACTATAGTTGATGGTACGGGACAAAAGAAATTTAAGGCAGATATTGCAATTAATGATACTGTTATTACGGAAATTGGGGATATGTCAGGAGACAGTGCACATGAAGTAATTGATGCAAGCAGGCATATTGTTGCTCCAGGTTTTATTGATATTTCTAACAGGTCAGATACAAGATGGAGATTGTTTAAAGATCCAACTCTAGAGAGTATGTTGCATCAGGGTGTAACAACAATTATTGGTGGAAATTCAGGTTCGTCGCTGGCTCCTATTTATAGTGAAAACATGTTGAAATCAATGCGTAAGTGGACCGATATAGGTGGTGTAAATGTTGATTGGCAATCTATGGGGGATTTTCTTAGGACTCTTGAAAAATATAAAATTTCTATTAATTTTGGCACATTTGTGGGGTATGGAACTTTGCGCAGAGGTCTTGTGGGTGATGTGAATCGTAATCTTGATGTCGATGAAAAAATTTCTATTAAGAAACATGTTGAAGAAAGTCTGGATCAAGGCGCTCTGGGCGTTTCAACTGGGCTGATTTATTCACATGAAAGAAATATTAAAACAGATGAATTAATTAATCTTGCAAAAATTGTTGCAAAAAAAGATAAATTATATGTAGCACATTTGAGAGATGAGGGTGCAAAATTAGAGGAATCTGTTGATGAGGTTTTACAAATTCAAAAAGAATCTGGGGCACGTGTTCATATCTCACATCTCAAAGCAACTCAAAAGGAGCACTGGTCCGATATGCAAAAAGTGATTAAAAAAATTGAAAAAACAAATATATCATTTGATGTTTATCCATATACTTTTTCTACAACAGTTTTATATACGCTACTTCCTAACTGGATCAGTGATGGAGGTCGTAGGATGTTGCTTGAGAGATTACGTAATAAAGATTTGCGAGAAAGATTAATAAAGGAAATGGATAGCAGTATAGATTTGTCACATGCAATAGTCGCGCATACCATGAGATCTGATTATTTTTGTGGCAAAACATTTGCACAAATTGCTAAAT
>JALWAF010000098.1:8323-9431 GCA_027016355.1 Candidatus Moraniibacteriota bacterium
GCTGTAGTTGATGTGTTACTTGCTTCAAATGGACAAGTAAATATATTTTTGGAAAGCATAAGTAAAGAAAATATTGTAAGAGGTTTAAAAAGTAAAAATTCTGTTGTATCATCAAATGGAGTTGGATATACGATTCAGAAGCGAAATGAGTGCATGGAGCATCCGCGGTCTTTTGGTGCATTTGCACGTATATTTGATAAATATGTGAAACAAGAAAAAATATTAAGTATTGAAGAAGCTATATACAAGGCAACTGGCAAAGTTGCAGATGAGTTATTGTTGAAAAAAAGAGGGGTATTGAAAGAAGGTAATATTGCTGATATTGTAATATTTGATGAGGAAAAATTTCAAGATGAATCAACAGTGGAACAGCCTTATCGATATGCAAATGGTGTGGATAGTCTTATTGTTAATGGTCAAGTAGCTCTAAAGTATAATAAGTATACAGGATTGAGATCTGGACAAATTATTAAATAGTAGATTTTTTCTTTGAAGTTTTTTTAGGATTAAAATTTTATAAGTTTTAAATTAAAATAATCTTTGGGGAAATTTAATTAAATTTTTGAGAATTATGGATGTAAAATGGTTTAAAGGAAAACGTGTTACAGTTTTTGGAATTGGACTGCTGGGCGGGGGTGTCGGTACAATTCGTTTTTTGGTTGAGCATGGAGCACGCGTCATAGCAACTGATATCAAAAATAAAAAACAATTATCATATTCACTTGAGCAATTAAGCGGATTGAAAAATGTGGAGTATGTACTAGGTCAGCATCGTCAAGAGGATTTTACTAAAGTTGATATGGTCATCAAGACTCCGCAAGCACTGTGGACAAATAAACATATCAAATTAGCTCTCAAAAATAATATCCCAGTTGAAGTTGATTCTAGTTTATTTTTTAAATTATGTAAAAATCCTATCATTGGCATCACTGGCACAAAAGGAAAGACAACAACATCCCATTTAATTGCCCATATTTTAAGTAAGGCAGGCAAAAATCCAATTAAAGTTGGAATAGGACAGATGCCCGTGTTAGATAGATTGAAAGTACTTAAAAAGAATTCTGTAGTAGTTTTTGAACTATCGAGTTGGAGGTTGTCAGGACTAACT
>JALWAF010000099.1 GCA_027016355.1 Candidatus Moraniibacteriota bacterium
ATTCTTCTATATTTTCTAAATGATTCATTTCTGCATCTTCTAAATAATTTTTGGCAATTATGGTATCCGATTTTAACACTCTACCATTGGGGGAATTTTTCCAAGACAACAAACCCATCTTTTCTTTTTTAGCGTCTGCCTTTTTGTAAACAATTTCTGCGGCGGTTTGTCCGGTGATGGCAAAGTGAAATTTATTTTGTACTGTGGCAAAAAATTCTTTTGCTGTTTGAGAATCTTTTTGGTAATCAATACTACATTCTGCAAAGATATCCGTAAGCTGTAAATAAATCCGACGTTCACTTGTTCTAATGGAACGGACTCTTTCCAGTAGTTCTTGAAAATAATCTTTGCCAAAATATCGTCCGTTTTTAAGCCGTTCGTCGTCCATGGCAAAGCCTTTGATGATGTATTCTTTTAAAATTTTGCTTGCCCATTTTCTGAACTGAGTTGCTTGTATGGAATTTACACGATAACCAACGGACAAAATGGCGTCTAGATTGTAAAATTTAACTGGATACTTTTTGCCATCAGAGGCAGTATGTGCAAATTTTGCACTAACTGATTTTTCTTTTAATTCCGTGCTTTCGAAGATATTTTTTAAATGTTTTGTAATAACAGAACGATCAACACCAAAAAGTTCTGCCATTCTTTTTTGTGTCAGCCAAATATTTTCATCGTGTAAAAAGGCCTCAACTTTAACATCGCCACTCGGGGCGGTGTAAAGTAAAAACTCAGTCAATTCATCTTGGATTGTTAGGTCTTTTTTCATGTTTCTGTGTGTTTATTTAACCGAACTTAGATATTGGTAACATGGGGAAGGTAGTGTTGCGATTAAAAGTTATTTTTTTAAAAAATAACTTTTAGTCTTCTCAATTCCAGAGATTGTTTTTGGATTACCATTTTTTAGAGGTATGTATTATTGAGATAATAGCAATGTGAGTTTTATAAATTTTGTAGACGATGATAAAAGGTAATTTCGGAATAGTTAATTCTCTAGTGTTTCTTATGCGACCAATTTTTCCTAGCTCAGAAAATTTTTCTAAATGGTCTATCATATTTTCAATAGAGTTTAAAATTTTCTTTGCTGTAGAGGTGGTACTGTTTTTGGCAATATAATTGTAAATATGCTCGATATCTTGATTTGCTGTTGGTGTTAATACTATTTTCATAAAATTAAAATTTTCCTTTTAATGAATTTCTCCATTGCCTCTCCTCTACGAATTTGCCAGCGTCAGCTTCTTTTACGCCTTGTTTTATATGCTCAATTTGCCAAGTATAAATATCAAGAATATTATTCATTGCCTGATTCAATAAATAGGTTCTATCTTCGCCAATTGATAAAGCTAATTTATCTAGTGCTTCACATTTGTCTTCATCGGTGCGAAAAGAAACTGTTTTTTTCTTAGTTTTTTGCATATATAGTATATTATATTATTATATAATACAGTGTAATATGAGATTGGAAATTTGTAAAGTTGATATTATAAAAATCCCTCGCGATGGATTTGCCAACGCCAGGGATTGTTTCTAGATTTTGTGATGTTGTAGCGGACATTGTTGTAGTTAAGACAATAACTCTTTTCCGTCGCCAGTTAATTTTGTAATTATTAAATCAATAATCATACCAATAACTCCGCCAGCAATAAAAACAATCCAAAAACTTTTATGTGCCAAATCTGCATCTGTGCCCATGAGTGCGCCTAGTGCAAGTGGGAGAGAAATGAGCATACCCATTTTTGCACCTCTAATTATGGGAGAGATTTTAAAATTAAAAAATAGTGAACGTGTGATGGTTCCAGCAAGAGCAACAACGATACCAAGGGTTAGCCGATTAATAATTGTTGACCACATCATAGCGTTAGACCAGGACCATTTTTGCCATTGTGCCAATTCAGCTGGAATATTGGGATTAGTGGAAAAACCAGCAAAACAAAGTAAACCGAATAATAATCCCAAGCCTGTTCCCAATAGAATTCTTTTTGTAAATATTTGTGACATAATATTTTTGTTAAAAATTATTTTATATACTAGTAGTATATCATGATAAATAAATTACTAAAATATAAACAGTATTAAAAATTTTTATAGATAATAAATATATTGGAGAATTGATTATTGAATAAAAAAAGTGACACATGCAATAGCATGCGCCACAAAGTTATTAAGATGGAATTTTTTCCATCGCAGCTTTGAATTCATTAACAAGTAGATACACTGAAATATCTTTGTCAATGAGCATATCTATGGTCAGATCATTATTATCAAGCATAGCTTGTAAATAAGTATCTATTGTATTTAATAAGCATATCGCACGAATGTCACTTTCGTAAGTAAAATTAATTGAATTAATCAAATCCACAATAAACTGACGCATTTCTGCAATTGTGCATTGTCTGGAATGAATCCAGTCTGCAATACTTGATTGAGAGTTTGTGTCAACCTCCCAGTCAAGTCCTTTTAGTTCAGGAGTTGACATTCTTCCCATTGAATTCTTAAAAACTTCAAAGTTTTCTATTGCAGGAGCAGAAAAATTAGAATCAGGGTGGCTTCTCTGATATAAGGCAAAAAATTTCCACATCAATGTCTCAAACTGAGCGTATTGTGCAGTATAAACTCCAGTTAGTAAATTCCCGTAGTATTTTTGCTCTTGAAGTTCTCTTTCTTGTTTTTTGGCAGTACGCACAAGCAAAAAGGCTAATATGAACGATGTTGTTAACACTAAAATAATGAGTAGATTAGCTAAAAAATTCATTTTTACCTCCATAGGTCTTTTAAGTTTTTAAAATACTATTGTTTAAATAACATCACAGCATAACACATAATGGCATTTTTAGCAAGAGTGTGGCTGTAATCTTTAGTAGCTAGTAGAATACATAATAGGATTATCTACAAG
>JALWAF010000100.1:0-5145 GCA_027016355.1 Candidatus Moraniibacteriota bacterium
TTCAGATACTAATTTTTTACAAAAATTAAGAGGAAAATCAATTCCTGTAGATTTAGGATTTAATCAAAAAATTAGATTAGAAAATCTAGTACAACCACTAATTCAATACAAAAATGCTTTTAATAAAGCTGAATTTGCAATTGAATTAGAAAAATATTTTAAACCAGAAGGACTTGAAATTGCAAATGATTATAAATATAAAAACAAAATACACTTAGAAAAAGTGTTATTTGTTGTCAGGAAATTATAATTTTGTAAAACTTCTTTATAGTATTCTATTATTTCAGCATCAACCAATTCATTTCAAAGATGCTTTTTAGAGTTTTGTAAATTCCTTCGCTTTCTATGATGAGCCCCAAACCGTCTTTAAATGACATAATGCCCACGTATCGTCCACCATATAATGTTACGTCTACATACATCGGAAATTGTTCTTTAGAGCAAAGTCGCATGTCTCTCAAATGCTTTTTATCTAATCCTTTTAATTCATATGCATATTTTATATCTGGTGCAATTGTTCTTTGCCAAATTTTATTTTCTACCCTTTTTATCACATAATAATCCCAAAGCCAATCAACATCAAAATATTCCAAAATATCTTCTGTTGTCCATACTAAAGTTTCTTGATTATGATATCTAAGTGTATCTTTATAAATCTCCCTAATTCCTTCTTTTCCTTCATAATATCGTATTTTTGGCTTTTTCTCTATATCATTAGTAATTGATAAAAGTCCCGGCATAATCTTTTCAAAAATAAGTTTTTTCTTTTCCAGTTTTTCACCTATTTTTTTAGGACTTAGAGCATAATACAGTGTTTTTTTGCCAATTTTTGACATTTCAATATAACCTTTTTCCTTCAATGCCTCAATAACATGATATACAGTAGTTCTTTTTACACCTGATTTCTTGGCAATCTGCTCAATATTAGCTTCCCCCAACTCTAAAAGCGCTAGATAAACATCCGCCTCTTTTTCATCAAAATTCAATTGTTGTAATTCTTTTTTGTATAACATTTCTACATTATAAACTTTGAATAATTTTCAGATGTTATAATTTCATATTTTGCATCTGGATATGTTTCTGACCACAACTTCGGAACCTTGCTTTTTTTCCGGGTATTCCATTTGAATTCATAACCGCTTAACTTATCATCAACCTCCTCTAACCAATCAATTTCTTGCCCATCATAACTGCGCCAAAAATAATTATTACTGAACGTACGTTCATACATTTGTTTTTTGATTCTTTCTATAATAAGAAAGTTTTCCCATAATCCTCCAATATCATTGCGCAAATGCAGTGAGTTAAAATTATTGATCAAAGTATTTCTAATCCCCAGATCATAAAAGAAAATCTTTTTTGATTTTTTAATAGTCCTTCTTTTATTTTTTGCATATGGGTGCAATCTAAATATCACAAAATTCTTTTCCAATAAATCTATATATTTTTCAACAGTATTTTTGTTAATACCTATAGTAGATGCTAACTCAGTATAAGAGACCTCTGAGCCCAACTGTAACGCCAAAGCCTCCAAAAGAGTTCTTAAGACATTGGAGTTTTTGATTTCTTGAAATTCCAAAATATCTTTATACAATTGACTTGAAGCGAGCTCTCCTAAAACCTCTCTTTTATCATCAAATGTATCTTGATTCACAACAACATCTGGATAGCTTCCATATATCAAATGTTCTTCAAGTTTTTTATTAGCCAATAATAAATCATTTGAATATAACTCACTAAAGCTAAATGGATATAGTGTGTATACGTATTTGCGACCTGTAAGAGGCTCCTCTGTTTGATCTAATAAATTAAAACTGGATGAACCTGTGACTAATATTTGAACATCTTTCCCATAGTAATCCACCAATAACTTTAATGTCTGGCCTATACTATTGACTTTTTGACCTTCGTCAATAAATACTATTTTTGCATCATTTACTAACCCTGTGAGATATGTTATGTCTTTTTCTGATAACATTTCTCTTTCCGTAGGATTATCGCAATTAATTTTTTTTACCTTTAACCCTTTATTTTCAAAGTCAGTCAATATTTTTTTAGATAATGTAGTCTTACCTACTTGCCGTGGACCAGTCAATATTATTGCTTTTCCCTTAAAAAAACGATCTTTTAACACTTTTTCCAATATTCGATTAACCATATTTCTTATAATTTAGTTATTACATTGACTAAATTTCTTATAATTTAGTCAATACTTATACTTTAGCACGGGTTAAAGTGATAGTCAACTACTGTTTTAACCCTTTTTATACATAAATCTCCTACCCTTGTCATCCCGGGCTTGATCCTGGATCTAACTTTTACGTGATTAATTCCCCAAAATTTCATTTCACTCACAACTTTGTCGACAAAATGGTTGATATTTATATTATAGCAGCAATATTCTACTTTGTCAATAAAATAAAGGCTTTTTGAGATATTTTATAAAAAGATATTTTACAAAATTTGACATATTTGACAGAATTATTGACAAAAGACTGAAAATAATGTATTATGTACTATTACGATGAGGAAGTCAAAAAGACAACTAAATCGTAACAAACAGTTCTTTACAAAAAATCTCAAAAACAGTCGGGCTTCTATAACCGACATAAAAGGCACTAGGCAGCCAATATTCCAATGGGGAATAAAAGTCATTATAATGACAAGCTGATGGTTTTTGAGGGAGATTATAGGAGATCTATCATGCTGAAATCTAATAATGCCGTCGCAATTCTGAACAATATCTCAGAAATGAAGCTTCAAAAAGTAGTTGAAGGGTACTTTATCCCAAACTCGATTTCACAGTCTGAATTAAAGAGGCTTGCTGAAGAAGAAATACAGGAATATCCTGAAAGCGGGATGAGTCTAGAAGAACTAATGGCTGAAATAGCCGAAGAGCAACCCACGTACTGCAGAAATCCGGAGCTTGTACTTCCCGATTTTCTGGATGTACGAGAAACCGCCTTATTCCTCTATATGTTATTAACTTATTGGGGAAATCAAGGCGTTAAGGCAGTACCTGATTGTGGTGACAAACTTACTGAAATCAGGTTTAAGCCCAGGTCATCCTGTTATAGATGCAGGAGTGGAGCAAAGTTCGTAAAAAAACTATTTGGTAAAAATTATAGGAAGCTACCTTTTATAAAAGATGGTATCTATGATTCCTATATAGTTATTACGGCTAAGTCCTTGCGAGAATTTGCCTACTCCTGATCTCCACTGGTTTCTTGAAGTGTTCCAGTCAAAAACACTTCAACCCATAGCACTGCAAATGCAGCGTAGCCGATAAACTCGGCAAATCCGAGCGACGATTGAGACGCGTTCATGAAATAGAAATATCTCAAAAAGGTTATTGGGTAAGAAACTTGAATCTAAGTTTCTTACCTCTCTAATCAAGATTGTGAAAAAGGTTCGCAATCTTGTAGGAGCGGTTCTTTATAAACAAATAAATCTGTACAAAATCCTTGCTAGTAGATTTTGGAGGTAATTTGTGTACAGCGTTGCTTCTTGGTCGGTGCAACGTTATTAAAAAATCTGACCAACCTTTATAGTTGTATATAACTATAAAGAATCTATCAATCACTGTGGCGAGAAATCTCAACTGATTTTTCTCGTCCCTCTTATCAAGATTATGAAAAAAGTTCATGATTTTGTAAGAGAATTTTAATAATAAAATATAAACTTATCATTTGCGAAAAAAGATTATGTATGACGATTTTTGTATATTTGTCCATCGTTATGAACAAATTTAGATATGCAAAAAAGCTTTATTTTAAGCGGATTATTAAGGTTTTATAGAGTCTAATTTTACCTTGTTGTCACATAGGGCCTGACAAATTCTGAAAAAGGTGTATAATAGATTTTTAGAAGTTAAAAAGTTAAATTGAAATTCAACATGAATTACAAGAAAGATATAACAATCTGGAACAAGAAGAAACAATATCTCAAAAATATTGTTCTCAAAGATTTCTTTCAAAGATTTCAATTTTACAAAAAATACTTCACAAAAAATATAATAATCGTATTACATCAATCACTTCGCAAGAAGTGATTTTTTTATACCTAACTTACCCACTGCGCATATCACAAAATGTGGTAAATGCAGCAAGTAAGTTAAAAAAGAGTTTTGTGGGAGGGTAGTGATAATGAGCCTAATAACTGATTATGCGGAACAAAATAATAATAGTGTCCGGATATAATCACAAAAACTCATTATCATCCCTTCCCATAAAAGCAGTTCTTTATCAAATCACAAAAGGAGGTAATACCATGGAATGTATCTTATGTGGTGAAGACTTTAACGGCGATTGTTTTTCTCCAATATGCCCCACATGTCTGGATGATGACGATGGTCTCTGTGAAGATGACCTCGGCAGATGTCCTCACGGCAGTGACCCTGATGAAGGTTGCGAAGAATGCGACTGGTAATTAACCGACCTATTTTGGGTAAGAATAATTCTTGCCCATCCAATCAAAATCGTGAAATAGATTTGCGATTTTGTAGGAGAAATAGTTCTTTAATAAAGTCAGGCTATGACAATGACTGACTCTAAAGTGGAGTAAGCCCACGTTAAAAAAGCTGATGATATGTTATAACCAAAAACCCTAAAACGGGAGACAATTATGACCGATTACACCAATGCCAAAAATTGGCCCGCATACGTAACCAATAACATGTCTGACAAAGAACTAAAGTTTGTCAGACTCAACGGAGAATTACATTCTTACGCAATAGTGTGTGAAGGTGCATTTCCTCAGGCTCCTAAAGGATTTATCGGGTGTCACCCTAATACTCAATTCTTCTTCATCTCAGATGAAGTTCCTGAGCGCTTTAGAGACTTATTCGTGGCTCATGAGGTCTACGAGTATGCACTCGAAGGTGGTCCTGACGGAAAGGGCAATTGCCTAAAGGCGTTGTTCTACGAATTATCTCTTATCCCTGAAAACATCCGCAAAGAATATCTTCCCTATCGAAGAGATTTCTTTGCTCGGATGGTTGCTTTCTACGAAGGAAATGACGAATTCTATACTCGTAGAAACAACATACGAGAAAGCTTCAAATACCTAAAAAGTATCGAGGCTTCAGACGGATAGTTCCGCCGGCGCCGGGCCATCGACGCGCAACGAAAGTAAGTTGTAACCCAG
>JALWAF010000100.1:5155-9365 GCA_027016355.1 Candidatus Moraniibacteriota bacterium
TATTGCTTACAATATCAAAAATAATAACACTTGAAATATCACTTTCAAGCAAAGTAAGAGCTACAATAGTAGTTGAGGCCATCTGTATGTTTCTAATGTGGCTCACATATGAAATGTTATGGCCAAAATAAAAAAGTTTTGGAGGTATATCTTTATAAAAACCTCCACCCTATCAAGATCGTGAAATAGATTCGCGGTTTTGTAGGAGCAAGTTCTTTAACTACCAATTTTTTTGGAGGTGAATAATGGCTAGTGACATTTACTACTTCAATGCTATTGTGGATGGGGAAAAATTAACAATCAGTGTGTGTGATTTGGATTGTAGACACAAACACCCTGTTTCATCACATTTTAAAATAGCCAGTGATTTAGCTGAATATTTTGAAGGGGGTGTTATTAAATCTGAAAAATATGATGAGTTTTTAGGAGAATCGATAACAGTACCCGATGACACACCGATAATATACACGGGTGGCCGCTGCACCGGTGGATATTCTTGGGATGCTAATGATAAATACACTTACTATTATGAAGATTAATTAGAGGTGGTATTACTCATGACTTTATTGGGTGTTTTTATTAAAAACGCCCTTCTGATCAAAATTGTAAACACGTATTTGCAATTTTGTAAGAAATATATAGTTCTTTAACAAACAATTTAAAAAGGAGATTATCATATGTCTGATACTATGTTTTTGTTACGGAAAGAGTCATTTGGTGGCACGCTTTTTTCACTGACCAGTGCAAAACGTGATTATGTTACAGAACAAGAATTTGCCAAAATTGCAAAAAATCACATATTACCAGATAACTTAGCTCAAGAGTTTGGTGAAAATGGTTATGTACACGTCAAAAATATCAGTAATAATGTTGCACCGGGACATTTTACCTTTCCAGACACACTCTATCTTGAAGTAACTCGTGCTTGCAATTTAAAATGCGTACATTGTTTCAATGACTCTGGTAAAAGATTACGTCGTGAATTGTCTCATTCACAAAAATTAAACCTAATTAACAATTTTGCACAATTAGGTGGTCAGGAGATTAGGTTTACAGGAGGTGAGCCTATGCAATATAAACGTATTCATGAATTAATAGCAAGTGCCTCTGCACAACCAGTTCGCGTATCAATAGGCACCAATGCCACATTAATTACACTAGATCGGGCAAAATGTTTGCAAGACAGTGGATTATCTCAGGCTGTTGTAAGTATTGACGGAATGTCACAGACACATAACAAAAAATTACGAGGACATCAAGCATGGCAACGATCTGTCGCGGGAATTCGTTTTTTGCAGAAGTGCGGAATTTTTGTGCGTATCAACATCACAGCTATGCAAGATAATTTTAAAGAAATTCCAGAAGTTGTACGGTACTTTCATGATATTGGTGTAGATATTTTCGTTCGCAGATTATTACCTATTGGCAGAGCGCAGCACAATCAAAAAATGTTTTTAACATCATCTGATTATAAGTGGCTCACTAATAAGTTATACTCGTATTTATACGAATCACATTCCAAAGTTAGCGGTCATTACATGCACATGCCCACAGCTACTCCACGCATAGCATTACCGTTTAAACGATTATCCTGCAGTATAGCTCAACGAGGTCTAGTTATTGACCCTTTCGGTAATATTCAATTATGTGGATTTATGGACCGATACAAAACAGGCTTTGTTGCAAATGTTCGCAATGAATCCTTAGGTTCAATATGGTCCCGCATTACATACAACGACCCTATTTCATGGCTCAATAACGGATTACGTAGACACAATACACAGGCAGATATCTCCACAAACTGCTATGCCTGTAGCGCATAGCAAAATCAGCATCACTTCCCCAATAGTTCTAACATTCTATTGGGGAACACTTTAACATCACTGACTAATATCATATATTATGGATAAATATAATAAATTATTTATTATTATTTCTCGCAAGGAAAAAACACAACGAACAGCTCAGCGCATCAAAAATACAGCATCCATTGATTGTGAAATAATATTTTTAGAAGATATAACGTTCAACAATTTAGATACTATATTGCCACAAAAAAATAATATAATATATTTCCTCACCAATCATCCTCGGCTTGGACTATATATTGAACATTTTATTCAACATGGACATACTATTATCAATTCTCAATTTCTCAAAGGAGAACGTTCTAAATTGTTTATACAAAATAAAATCGCAACACACAAAATATCTACACCGGCAAATGAATTATTAACGGATTACACATCAAATATAAAATTTATTCAAAAAATAAAACTACCTGTTTTTATCAAGAGCCAAGAGCAGATGAATACAGTATTATATATCAAAGACTACACTAATCTAAAAAGAACTATTACCAGATTACAAAATAATATTGGTGAATGGTACATTGAAAAGGCATACAACACAATCAAAAATGATTTAATAAAAGCATATTATACGTACGGTAAAATATACACAGATACCAAAGCTAAAAAATCTCTGGAATTCATGCACAATATTGCAAAAATTTTGTCCCTTGATGTTTTTTCTGTAGATATTATTATCGCACCAAATAATAGTTATTGGGTAATAGACATTAATCCTGCACCAGGATTTTACGCACACAACCCCGCACGCAAAACTTTTACAAACCTCCTTATTCAAGAAAACACTAAAAAATGATATACTTAATTCATATAAGTAACCTTATAATAATATGAGCGTGCTAATTGGAGATGAAATAATAAAAGCAATAGAAAATGATCTAATTAATATTGAACCACTTGATAAATCAATGATTGGACCTGGGTCTATTGACTTAACACTTGATAACTATTTTCGTATTTTTACAGAACAGACAGGCGTTTATCACATTAAAGATGATTCACATTTTGAAGACATTACAAAACTTGTCGAGATCAAAGATAAAGATTTTATTACAATAAATCCTGGCGAAATGATACTTGGTATCACAAAGGAAAAAATAACTCTTTCTAGTACAATTTCTGGCAGGCTGGAAGGACGTAGTAGGTTTGCAAGATTTGGACTTGCGGTACATGTCACCGCTGGATTTATGCAACCGGGAATTTCTAATCAACAAGTATTAGAAATTGTAAATCTCGGACACACTCCACTCGCGCTCTATCCTGGCACGAAAATCTGTCAGTTTATATTTGAACGATGTGAAGGAAGTGCAACATACAATGGACGATTTCAATCCCAAACTAAACCTTAAATTTATTTTATGAAAAAAATAATATTAGCATCCGGATCACCTCGCAGAAAGGAAATTTTAAATCAGATTGGGCTCAAATTTGATATTGTTGAAAGTAATTATGAGGAGGACATGACTCTAGATATGGAACCTGCTGAATTAGCAAAACACCTCTCACTTGGCAAAGCTCAGGATGTTGCAAAAAATTATTCTGATGCAATTATTATTGCGGCAGATACATTTGTAACATTTAAACATCACCGACTTGGCAAACCACATACTCCAGAAATAGCTCGCAATACACTAAATACAATCAGCGGGCAAACAGTTAACGTTGTAACCGGTTATACCATCATTGATAGCACAACCAATAAAACCATATCTAAAAGCATCACAACACAAGCAAAAATTAAAAAACTCACAAATGATGAGATTGAACGGTATATTGCAACTGGTGAATCATTAGATAAAGCTGGAGCTGTAGGTATTCAAGGTCTTGGAGCATTAATCATTAAAGAAATTACAGGTGATTTTTATAATGTACTAGGTTTACCTATTTTTTCACTCGCACAGTCACTAAAAGAATTTGGTATCTATGTATTATAATTTTTTCTAATATTTATAATAAAAAGCTCAACAATTTTGTTAAGCTTTGTGTATTTACTCATAAAATTCATCAAAAAGAGGATCGTGTTTCGGAACACCTCTTTTTATTTTATATATTGGTACTTCAAAAAAATCAACAGAAACTTTCCAATTACGCTCACCAAAAAAGAAAGCGAGAAAATCATCATATTCTTGACACATTTCTTTATTACTTTTTTCTTCACAAACATCATTTTTTTTCGTAACAGTAGTATATGATGTTTCACAAAAAATAACAGGAAACACAAAAATAATTATAATACCAATAAATATTATTTTTTTCATCGATTCTTACTCCTTTATATAAAAAATTTTATTAAATTCTAAACCAATTGTTTTTAAAACAACTTACTATTAAAACACATT
>JALWAF010000101.1 GCA_027016355.1 Candidatus Moraniibacteriota bacterium
AATAATCAAATGATAGAAAATTTATTTTCCAATATATTGAAAAGTATATATTTGTCAAAAGAAACCCAATAATTATAATTAAACAAATAAGTTAAAAATAGCCATTATTAATTGTAAAACTTTTTAATAAATTATATAAAAATATGGTTATTGATGGAAAAACAACAACTATAGAGGATATAATGCGTCAGCCAGTTTTAATTGGTGATGATGCAACTCTCTATGACGTATTAAAGAAAATGATTGCACAAAAAACAAATTCTTTAATGGTAGTGGATGGCGAACAAAAATTGGTAGGTGTAGTAAATGCCGGATCTGTTATTGCTCGTGTCATACCAGATTATTTAGAAGATGATACTATTGCTGCACGTTTTGCAACAGAAGAAATGTTCAAAGAGGAGGTAAATAAATCTCGTGAGGTTTTGGTAACAGAATTTATGAATGAACAACCAAATACTGTAAAAATAGAATCTTCTATTATGGAAGCTGCAATTTTTGCATTATCAAAAAAACAAGTACGTGTACCTGTCGTTGATGATGAATACAAGGTAGTTGGTTTGTTGACGCGCACAGAGTTCAAACAAGTTATTGGACACTATATGGGGATAGATGAAAGTTTCAAATAAGGGCTGATATTTTTTAAGCAATACAATTGTGTTGTTTTTTATTTTTTAATTTTTTAATGTTATGAATTATGCATTATGGATCAGTGTTGCAATTTTTGCTGTTACATTCGGTCTAATCATAGCTGAAAAGCTACACAGAACAGTTATAGCACTTTTTGGTGCAATTTTAATGATTGTTGCTGGAATTATTTTTGGATTTTATTCTCCAGAAGAGGCGATGCAATCAATTGATTTTAATACAATTGGATTATTATTGGGCATGATGACAATTGTTGCCATTATGGAAACTACAGGAGCATTTCAATACCTTGGGATACTTTCTGCAAAAAAAACAAAAGGTAATCCATGGCTTTTAGTTATAGCGCTTGGTACCGTGACAACTTTATTATCACTCGTTTTAGATAATGTTACAACCATTATTTTAATCGTACCAATTACAATTGTTGTAACTAAAATGTTAAAAATCAATCCAACTCCAATATTGATGGCAGAGGCGCTTTTGTCAGATACTGGCGGCGTGGCAACATTGGTAGGTGACCCTCCAAACATTATGATTGGTTCCGCCGCCGGTTTTAGCTTTAATGACTTTTTAATCCATTCCTTACCTGTTGTTTTAGTAGCATGGTTTGCAACCCTTTTTACACTTAAAGTGGTTTACAGAAAAGAAATGAAAGAAAAGCCACAAAATATTGATAAATTGATGAAGATGGATGAAAAAGAGGCAATCACAGACAGGCGAACATTAAATATTATCATAGGTGTTTTGATATTAGTAGTTGGTTTATTCTTTATTCATAATAAGATAGGATTGGAGCCTTCGATGGTAGCTCTTATAGGGGCTGCAATTGCACTGATTTTAGTTTCGCCAAAAAAAGATCCCCAGAAAATTTTTGAAAAACTTGAATTATCAGTATTAGTATTTTTTGCAGCTCTATTTGTAATTGTAGGTGGATTAGAGAATTCTGGGGCGTTAGATATTGTTGCTCAGTATTTGGTGAGTGGAGCAGATAGCAATATTGTTTTAACAGCTGTGATTGTGCTTTGGATGAGTGCTATATTATCAGCTCTTGTTGATAATATTCCGTTTACTGTGGCTATGATTCCTGTGATTGCAGCATTGCAAGCTAAGGGTCTTGATGTAAATATTTTATGGTGGGCACTTGTATTTGGGGTAGGTTTTGGTGGAAATGGTTCACCAATCGGTTCAACCGCAAATGTTATAGTTGTATCAAAGTCAGAACAGACAGATGCTCCAATTACACTAAAAGGTTGGCTGAAAGGGGGAACATCTGTAATGCTTGTGACTTGCATAATAGCCACAATTTTGATTGTTACATTTTCAGATTTTTTTAATAAAACAACAGTAGGTCAAACAATGAGTGAAAACCATGGTTCAGTACAAGAAAATGTGTCAGAAGAAATGTTAAAAAAAGAATAAGATTTATATTAAAATATAAATAGTTTATTCGATATCTATGTATTTACGTGATGAAAAACAAAACTACAATTCAGGCAGTTTTGTTTTTCAATATAAATAAAATTTATCTATAGTCCGTTTAATATTATTTTTTCATTAATGTAATGGATAAGATATTATTTAAATTAGAATTGGGAGTAGAATGTAAGAATTAGGTAATAGGTCAATACATTATAGGACACTTTTTCCTTCAAAACCACACAATCAAAAAAATCCGTAAGAGGCTTGTAATAATCTTCAAGTATAAATGCAGGAAAGTTACAAATAGCATCAGCATTACAATATCCAACTTTTTCAAGTTTTTCTTTAGGTGTAAGTCCATCTAAGCCCATATGACTTCTATTATTAAAATACATAATCCAAAATTGAGCTTCTTTCAAAAAATCATCTTTAGAATTAATATATTCTCCTCTAGGACAATAAAACTCTTCATCATCAGTTCTATGACTTCTCTCAACCATATTTTGTTTCCATTTAGTTCCATCAGTATCAGACACACTAACATCATATTTTTTTAACTTTTCATTCCAACTTTCAAGTTTTTTCTTAGATGCACTACAAAACTCACTACCTCCATCAAATTGAAAATTCATTTTAGTGTATACATTATGAGATCTAAGCCATACAATCACAAATTCTAAAAACTTAAATCCAAAATGACTATCAATATTATGACTCCATGCTAAAAACCTAACTCTAGTTTTAGCATCAATTATTGTCCATTGATACACAGGCAAATCAGGATGATATTTAAACTTTTT
>JALWAF010000102.1:0-834 GCA_027016355.1 Candidatus Moraniibacteriota bacterium
AATATATATGATTATGATATATATGATTTAAATCTGGAAAAAAACAACAAAAGAAAATATTCTGCCAAAGTAAAAAACCAAACAGGTTATGAATACAATGCTTCCAGTTACAATTTTAAGTATAATTTCAATCCTGTTTTTGGGATAAATATTGGAGTAATTGGTTCACTTAGAAATAATAAAGAAGAATTATATTTTGCCTTACAAGATATCATTCACTCAGTTATAAAAAACCCAATTCACCCAAATAATAATAGTAATAAATTATTTTTCGGATTAAACTACAATAATCAATTATGGAAACAAAAATAAAATTCAAAGTATTGATAATACTAATTATGTTGACATTATCTATTTTTAGTTGTAAACAAAATTATTTTGTTATACCCACAGAGAATAAATCCTGCAACCAACTTTGTTGTACTGATCAATTTGACTCTGAGGAATATGAAAAATTTGTATTCAAATTAAAGCCTATAGACATTTACAAAAATAATATCCAAAAAACATTACTTCTATCTGAGAATAGTTCATTTTTAAGTTCAAGTGCACTTTTTTATACAAAAACAGATCAAAATATTTTGGAAAGCAAATCCACTAATTATTTCCTTGAAAATTGGTACAACTTAGAACTCTATATATCTAAGCAAAAAACACAAAAAAGGGATACTCATGTACTTCACAAAGATGATAAGATTTATATAAGGAGTATTGTTGGAAAAACTGATTCGTGCACTAAAATAAAAACGGCAAAAATGATTCACACTTTTAGTGGAAAAATTGGGAAAATTGTAATTAATGATTCATGTTTTTATGTGGCATTAATTGACTATA
>JALWAF010000102.1:844-2846 GCA_027016355.1 Candidatus Moraniibacteriota bacterium
AAAAAAGACGCAAAGAAAAATAAATTGAAAAACAAATTGAAAGATGAATTCGGCTTAGCTTTGGTGTTGGAAGAAAGAATATTTGAGAACAATATTGACACAATTAAAGTACATGCGATTATTGATATTAATTATCACAATGATAAAGAAAGACCAAAAATATATGATATCAAAGATATATATGGTGAATCAATTGCTTTGATAAAGGATAATAATTGATCAAAAAATAATCATAATATGAAAACAAAAAATAACAAAATTTACACTTTCTTTTATGATTTGTTTAATCTGGATACCGTGGTATGGCTCAAAGCCATAATTAGCAATTCTTTAAATTTAATAATTATTATATTAATCTTTGGCTTAATGCTTGGAATGGGGCAAGGGCATGTTATCCCAATTGATCTATTCGACCCACAAGATTATTTAAAGTCTGCTGCTAATTTATTAATCTTTCATGTTTTAATGTTTTTTTTAGGATTATTAATGTCATTTTACCCTACATTTATTTACGCTGTTTTATTTGGTCGAGAGTCTTAGTTATGGAGAATGAAAAAATATGGACTGATTGTCTATAAAAAGACTAAAAATACGAAAGAGAATAACTTTCATCTTTACAAGGCAGAAGCTGCATTGAGAAAATTCCTTGGAGGATCTATATTTTTGATTTGGGCTTATGTGATTCTACGAATTTATTATACAGACCCAAGAGGTAAAATTGTAAATAATACTTTTGAACAATTTGATCCGGCTTTTGGGATTCCCAAAATAATATTTGTAATATCATTTTTAGTGTTTATAGGTTTTACCTGGTATCATACATTATATGTGAGAAAAAAACAAGCTGAATTCAATGACTCAGATAAAAAGAACGATAAATTACAAAATAGTATAAGTCTTTTCCTATATTTTTTTATTCCTTTATTATTGTTAGTCATTTTTAATTATTTTCTAGGTTGGTCTCCTGTTATTGTAATTTTGGAAATGATGGTTTGCTTTGTTTTGTCCCTGATTCTGGTATATTTTAGAACTAATAGAAAAAAATATATAGAAGATAATTATCGGTACTTAAATTTTCATAGAATTATAGGGTTATTTGTTTTGGTCTTAATCATTGCAATAAATTTTTCTTCATCATTTGGCATGTATATTAATCCGGTCAATATTATACTTGCCGGTTTGATTTCTTTTTATACAATTATTATATACTCAATAAAAATCTACTTGTACCTAAAAAACAAAAGTGAGTCCGATGAGAGTAAAAATATCTTATATCTTTGGCCAGTAAAGAATGCTAAAACAAAGAGAGGGATAAAGCTATGGTTAAACTTAAAACATTATACATTTCTTGTGTTAATTATTGTGATATTCGCAGGTTATAATCTATATCATGGCAATAGTCTTCATGAGTTGCAGAAAGTAGTAAAACGAGATATTGATACTCTCCACCCTTACGGTAAAACGCAATTAAAAGATTTTTATTCAGGTTATATTTCACAATATGAGAAAAAATACAAACCGATTTTTTATGCTGCTTATGGAGGTGGATTAAAAGCACAATATTGGAATTATTTACTTTTGGATACAATTTATCAGATGCATAAATTTAAGAATTTTGTAGCAATGAGCGGTGTATCCGGTGGAGGGATGGGAATTGGGAATTATACCGCTATTAAATTTATGGGAAAATCAGCTATTGAAACTAAAAAAATAATATCAAATTTAAAAAAATCAAATATTTTGGGAATAGAACTTCCCTGGTTATTATTTAAGGATTATATTAGAGAAATGCTTCCCAATGCCTGGATAATTGGCAATGATCGATCCAATCGTACTATGAGATATTATGCACGTACACTTGGTGATAGCAATATGGCTTTGGCGGATTCCATCGATTTTTTTACTGTATATAACCAAATTTATGAAAAGTATGGCTTTTTCCCTAATATAATTTTTAATAGCACATCCACTACTAATAAATACGGTGTTGCAAGTGCTATAA
>JALWAF010000103.1:0-4700 GCA_027016355.1 Candidatus Moraniibacteriota bacterium
ATTTTAGCTTTATCTAAAGGTTTTTGAGGTTTTCAGATTCGGGGTTAAAATTCTTGACAAAATAAGTGTTTTTTGTTATAGTCGTTAGTTATATTGAAATAACGATAAATTAGTAGAAATACTCATTATTTTTACGAAGTGAGATTATGACAAAGAAACATCGCAAAATAACGGTTATTATACCTACATATAATGTAGAAGATTTGATTGCAGGTGCAATTGAGTCTGTTTTGTGGGCTGATGAGATATTTGTTGTAGATTCTTTTTCTACAGATAAGACTGTTGAAATTGCAAAAAAATATGGGGCGCGTGTTGTGCAACATAAATACATATATAGTGCTAAACAAAAAAACTGGGCAATTCCACAGGCAAAAAATGAATGGATATTGCTACTTGATAGTGACGAAATTGTCACAGATGAATTAAAAAATACAATTAATAATTTACTTGCAAGTGATGAAATTGATAATTATGATGGATTTGAAATTGCACGAAAACATTTTTTCCTAGGCAAATTTTTGAGATGGGGCGGTCGCTATCCACTGTATAATATTAGATTATTTCGGCGTAGTTGTAGGTATGAAGATAGAAATGTGCATGCACATATAATCTTGGCAAAATCAAAAATGAAAAAAATTAAAGGGGATATATTGCATTACTCAGATCGTTCACTAGATCAATTTTTTGAAAAATTCAATAGATACTCTACATGGCATGCAAATTATATGTTGCGTATTTATGAAAACGGTATGACAAAAATAAAATGGGCAACATTTTTTACAAATCCATTCTATGCAAAAGCAATAATAAAAGATTTGTGGACATTTATTCCATTTACTCCGTTTATTCGTTTTGTATATATGTATATTGTACGATTTGGATTTTTGGATGGACGTTATGGATTTATGATTGCATTTTTTTATGCATTTGAAGATTACGTTGCAAAAACAAAATATTTAGAAATGCGTAAGAAATCTCCAAAATTAAGATTGACACTTCAAAAATATGTTGTACGTACATGTATTTCTCTCAAAGAATTAGGTAAGAGCCAAATATTAAATAGTCATGAAGATGAAAATTTTTCTTTAAATAGTAATGTAAATTTATGAACAAAAATATAACAATAAAAGATATTATTAATAGATGGCAATTAATAGTTGCATTTGTTGGTGTGTTTGCATTTATTGCATTTACTGTTTCTGTAATATTGCCAGCAAAATATCAAAGTGATATTTCAGTTATAGTTATTCAAGAACAAGCAAATGAAAAAGTTGACGCATTTAGCGCAACTAAATCTGCTGAGTTTTTGAGTAATATTTTTACACGTGTAATTTATACTACAACATTTTTTAATTCTGTGCAGGATGCACCTTTTAATGTGCGTCGTGATTTTTCACGTGACCCTGAAAAACGTGAAAAAGAGTGGAAAAAATTTATAAATGTAAAAAAAGTAAATAATACCGGGATTATACACATTAGTGTGATAGACGAATCTCGCAAGACAGCAGAAGAAACAGCAAAAGCAATTGCATATACGCTAACAACAAATAGCGAAGAATATCATGGAGGAGGGGAAAGAGTAAAAGTAAGGCTTATTGATGGTCCAAATACACCATTGCGACCAACACTACCTCGTATTTTACCAAATACAGTTATTGGTGGTTTGTTGGGGGGGGTGTTGGCAATTGTGCTTATATATTTTTTTCCAAATAAAATTCATTTTTTTACAAAATCTAACACGTGTACAGAAGATAAAATAGATTTTGAAGAAAATTTGGAGTCACATGATTCACATAAATATGAAGAAAATTCTAATGTTGTAATGGATCATTTCAATAATAACGTACAAGGTTCAATAGAATTTGAAGAGGATGAAACAGAGGATGAAACAGTGCAAAAAGTAAATGAAGCAAATGTAAATATTATGGAATTACACAATAGAATAAGCAATTTTCACAAAAATAATTCTTAAGAATGAGTGAAAATATAGAGTAGGTTACAAAACTTGCTCTTGTAACTTATTCTTGAATTTTGGGAATTGTTGTTTGCATATATTCAAAAATATGATATAGTAACACATTACAAGTATTTGTAATATTGACTCTCTTTTGTAATAAAAATTATCATTTTATTGTAAAAGAGAGTCAATGAGGCTCTGAAATAATAGAAATAAGTTGTTTAACAGACGAAACCTTCATCAAAAGGAGAAAATGATGAAAAAGATTAATGTAGTGATAGCGTTACTGGTCATTGTAGTGCTGGGCTATCCACTGTCTTCGATGGCAGTGGAGAAGTCGTATAAAGAAGTCAACGGTACAATATACCTGCGATGCCAGCCGGTGCCTGATTATTCAGGTAAGGTAAACAGTGCCAATGTAGGAAGTGTCAACGATTGGTGGCTTATTAAAATGAAGCCATCTGCAGCCTGGAATTCTCCAAGGTGCGTTGCCACAGGTAATGAGCTGGTTTTTGAAAACGGAAAACCGGTTAAAAATGTCATTTGTGGCAATAAAATTGTTGAGTTTAAAAAGATTCAGCAAAATACTGTTACCCCTCCTGTCATTGTGCGAGCAACGCCTGTTGTATCTACACAAAAGGTAATGCGCATTTGTGTGCCCGGTACTGGTTGTGATGAGCGATCTTTTGCTGGGATGGTGCCAAGTGGTGCTCTGAAGGCTTCTGGTGGAGAGAGTATTGATGTCTTAGAGTTTCACTATCGTCCGAACAAAAGCGGAGTGGAATACAAAGTGAAACGTCTTCGCGTTATGCCTGACGGCGTTGCTTATCCAATGCAATGGGTAAGTAGTGGGGGTTGTGTCAGGATGTATTCTAATAGGAGATTCACTCAAGCTCAGCTTAAAACGCTGTTGCTCCCGGGTGAAACTTTCCGAGATGCTAAGATTTCCGAACTTGGGCTGAAGTCTGTGGGTGCACATCTTACAGAAGCAGTAGTGTTGATTGAAAGTAGTGCAAGTTCTGCATCTACTGATACTGAGTCAGCCATTGTTCGTGATAGTGCTACTGTGCAAGAAAATGTGCAGGTTTCACCAAGTGGACAGCCACGTACTTTTTTACTTACATTGCCAGTTGGTAATCGTATGTGAGAACATGCACTTGACGAAAACTATTTATTGGTATATATTTAATAGTTACAATAAAAAAGGTAACGCAAGATAAGATAAGGCAGTTTAACAATTCACTTCAAAAAAAAGGAGTAAGGTATGAAAAGTTTTATGATGATGGGTGTCCTGGCACTTTTGGTGGTAGCAGGTTGTACATCAGTACCATCTGGGGTTGATACGGCGAATGCTGCAACTCCAAGCATTTTTACAGAAGATCTGTCATGCGGGGAATCATTTGCCACGCCCAATTGGGCTAGCAAATATAAATTTTCATTTGAGATCATGGATAAAACTCGCAAAGGGCAGGGGTACAAAGTTAAGACCCTTGCAAATGTTAACGGGCGCATGATCCATCTGGATTGTGCTCGTAATCTGCCATCCCGTGATGCAGCCATTTCATGGCTCGTTGATCATGGGTACTGGCTTGGATCCGATGGTCCAGAGCCAGGAGGAGCAAGCGGTAATCACCGCACAGTTGATCGTGGACCTCTGTATAAGGTTCCGGATTATCTGTATAAGTAAAACCGAATGTGATGCCGGGAGCAATTCTTTAATTGAATTGTACCCGGTTTTTTTATTTAATTTAAGTTGTTGACTTTTTATTGATTTTGCAGTACAATGAACTGTCAAAATACGTTTGTGTTGTTTTTAGAGATTTGTGCATAAATATGGGAAGTAATCGTATATTTATGCACAATCTTTATAGATTGTGATTTGAAAAGTTTATTTAACAATTATTCTATATATTAAGCCAAGGAGGCGATATTATGAAAAATATAATTTATGCAGTATTGGCAGTTGTTGCATTGTTGAGTAGTGGCGGGTGTGCCAATCAGAAGGGTGTACCTAGTTTTGCACTGTTACAACCAGAGCAAAGCATGGTAGTTGTGCATCCAGACAAAATGGAGGAAACTGGTGGCACCATCATTACGTTCACAGGTGTGTTGCCAGTTCGATTTCTTGTGGAAGTTGACAATGGTGTGCGGGGTGTATGGCCACTTCCGGGAGTATCTCTTATTGATAAAGATGCTCCAAGAATTAATGGATTTTGTTATAGCGTAGAAAAATATGCATTTGATAAAAATCCATGGGGAATACCTGCGCCTATGCAATGTGTAATACTCAGCGATAGGAAGACTCTTATCGATGGGCAATATGCATTTGCACCTACCAACAAAGATGGTGGTGTCTGGATTGCCTCACCTATTGGGAATGTTCAAGGATATGATTATACAATCGTTGATGATAAAACCTACGATTGGCAAAAGTTTGAGAACGATCCAGAATATGCTATAGAACTTATGCAAGAAGTTGGAAAAACACTTCCTGTAATTAATGAAGTGTGGAGAAAACGTAATGAGATATTAAAAAGAGGTATCTCTGATGGCGATGAAATTACTATTAGTGATGATGTACAAGAAATTCCCATTGTAGAAGGTAATCCTAAATGGGAGAAATTTCGAGAGAAATTGCTTGCTGAGATGAGCAGTGAATTACGTTTGCCAGATGGTGAAATTGTGGCAAGTTATTTGTCAGAAGAGGATATGAAAAAGTTACTAAGGCGTAATCCGGGTATTA
>JALWAF010000103.1:4710-9242 GCA_027016355.1 Candidatus Moraniibacteriota bacterium
CCGTGGCAGAAGTTTTTATCACGATTGCATTTGCCAATTGGTACGCCAGAAGTAATGGCGTTGGGCTTCGCGTCAAGTATGGTTGATGGAGGTATTGCTGCATTTTTTGATACTACATGGAACGCATGTGTTGCTCGTGGAACATGTCAAAGACGTGATTTGTCTGAGCAGATGGCACTTGTGTACCAGTTGTATCAAGAAGAACGTATTAAAAATATGACAGGAGGGCAGTAACATGAAAAAAATGTTATTTTTCATTACCATATTACTTTCGTTTTTGCCATGTGTGTCTTCCGCTACCACTGTAACTGAAAACCTTTTGAGAGATCTTGGTTTTTACGATGGTATGTGGTCAGAATTTTTAGAGAATTCTGATACCAATGCCAGTACTTGGCAGTGCGGAAAAATCGGTGGTGATGTTGTACGATATATGGTAAATGGTGATGTGATTGCATATGATGGGAAAAATCATGTGTGGTGGCATCTCTTTACGCCAATAAGCACATCTTTGCCAATTGAGGCTTTGGCATTGCGCAGAGATTCTCTCGGCGTGGTAACTACACAAGACATCGTTTTGCATGAGTCTGTGTGTAGTTCACTTCCTGTGCATGTTGAAAAACATGTAAAACAGAAAGAGAGAGTAATGCAAAAGCCGGTTGTTGCAAAAAAACAGGAGACTGTAAAAAGTACAGTGCCTGCGGTAAAAAAGTCACAGGTGAAAGTTACTGCCAAGAAGGTGGTGGCTAAACCAGGAGCAAAACATAAGACAACGACCGCGCCAGTTGCGAAAAAACGGAAAAAAGAAGCTCAAAAAAATAGCGGTAAGCTCACAGTTGTCAACACATGGGAACTGATGGAGTTGTATCGCAAACAAACGGAAGGAGAGTGAGATGAAGAAAACACTGTATATTGTCGCCTTAGGATTACTCGCCGTGTCGACTGCGTATGCAGGAGACACTGAGAAAACAGGTAAAATCAAATTTCGCGGATTAAAGTCTGTGGATGCGTTTAATATAAGCTATGCCAAGTTCAGTCCTTTTAATAATGAGGATAAAGAAAGACATGGTCATAGCATCGGCTTGAAGACTCGTATTCGTCCGGCTCGTATCGGCAAAGTTGATGCCGGTGGATACTTTAGTTATTCAAGAGGCAAAGGCCACACCTACAAGAAATCAAAAGATCGATGGTCCCACTACAAATATAACATCATTGGTGGCGGTGCAAGCGGTGTATATAATTATACCGCAAACACCGAAGTTAGTTTGGATCTGGGATTACTCCATCAGAAAACGGAGTACTGGGTTCCAGATAAGAATTTTGCTTCTCATCAAAAGGAAAATCAGTGGGAGGTTGGAAGTGAGTTTCTCACTGAACAACGCCGCGCCGATGGTAAGTTGTGGTTTCCACAGTGGAGCGTGAATATGCATTACGTCCATCCCTTTGATGTTAGTTATTCTGACACAAAGGGAAGAGGTAATGATTATGCATATGATAATCGTAGAATCAGTGCTGGTATTGCATTTGACATCTATGATTGGTATGTCGGTGATGGTGGACACTGGAGGATTACTCCTACAGGAAATCTGAATCTTGGATATATTTGGGGCAAGAGCTCAGGATTCTTGCAGGGTGGACTTGGTACCAAGCTTGCTTGGTACGATCAGGAAATGATTGATGTCAAGTTCTTCAACCCTCGCTGGATGTTTGAGGGCAATGGGTCACGTCTTTATGATTTCATGGGGACGGCAAAATTAGATAACATTGTCCGTGCTATCTGGGCAGCTCAAACAAAGACATATATCTCCAAAAGAGAGCGAGCTGCGATGATAGCGCAGGCGTCCGCAGAGTAGAATAATTGTTTGTAGAAGGTCATGAATTGTGAATGCAATTTGTGGCCTTTTTTATTACTCTTAGAAATGACTGGTGTCATCTGTAGAGACACATCTACCTCTCCGGTAGACAGGTTGCAATGCGTCTCTACGTTATCCTGACGATAGAGTTAGATTTATGAATGTGGTATAATAAATTTATATGAAAATCAAAATAAAATTCAAATATATATTACTAGGTATTGTGATTATTGTTTCTTTGTGTGTCACTGTTTATATTGTTGCTTTGAGTGTTCAGGCTGGTTTTGATTATGTCATTGAGTTAATTATTTTGGAGCAAAATGATCATTATAACAAAATGCAAAAAAATATAATAAGATTGGATGGTGCCGTGGATGCATTGCAAAGTGACGTTGATAATTTGCAAAAGAAACAATTAACTCAGGAGGAAAAAAAGTTAATGACAAAAGAATTACGAGATTTAGAAGAAATTGGACTAAATATTTCACGTGAAACAGGCTTTTATCAAGAGGATACAACCGTACATTTTTTCTTTGAACCAAAAGAAGAGATTGTAGAATATTTTAATCGTACTCGAAATACACCACTTTTTATAGATAGATTTGTGCGTGTTATGGAACAGGGATTGTTTGAAGATTATATGACGCAAAAACAAAAAAAGATGATTATGGAAAATTATGAGCTTTTACGTACAGAAATAGAAAATGTACAAAGATAGAGAGATGCTTTAGTTGTAGGGACGGTGTCATCGACCTATCCGTTCGATATAGAAAAACATTTGTAGGGAATCTGTATTTTGATAGCATGGTATAGATTCCGGACAATGTTATTTCTAATCATTCGCTAAACGCTTATGAAGAAATAAACATCTACCTGCCGGCAGAAGCAGGTTTCCGGAATGACATATTTTTGTAATTAAAATTGTGGATATAAAATGCAAGTTTACTTTTTTGTATTTATGAAAGTTTGATATTTTTTTGAATAGATAGTGCACTAGCTACAAGTGTCCAGATGAGCCACTCCACTGCTGTCCCTCGCCATATATTTGAACTCATACCAAATACAATTTCTGATACAAAAAATAATAATACAATAAGTACAAATAATTTTTCATCATCATCAGATAAATTGCGATATTGTTTTATTAAAGAAAAAACTGTTACAAAAATTAATAAAGTAAATAGTGCAAAACCTATTAATCCAGTTTCTTGTAATGATTTGATAAAATCGTTGTGTGTGTAAGGATTACCAGCATGAAAACCATGTTCTTGCTCGTGAATTTGAATTTCCGTACCAGCACCAAATCCATAGATGGGAGATAATTGCCAAGCAACAATGGCATCCTTCCATTGTTGAGCTCGCCAACGGATAGAGCTATCAGCTGGAGGGTTATAAATGTCTTCTATGCGTTCGTGAATTGCTTGTGATGTAAAAAATAACACAACACCAATTCCAAGCGTAGCAAAAAGTAGTTTAGGAGCCTTGAGTAGGCTAAAGATTGTAAAAAATACTAACAATGCCAACCATCCGCCACGACTGAAAGTGAGTAATAAAAGTATAATTGTAAAAAATATGAGAAATTTTGAAAAATTTTTCTCGGGAAGTGCAATCTTTGTTGAGAAGATTTTGTATATCAATATTGATATGATGAGTAATAAAAATGATGCAAAAGCGTTTGGTTGTTTGAATGTGCCAAAGAGTCTGCCTTCAGTACCAGTATTGTCAGTAATTCCAGACCCAGTCATCAACTGGTAAAGTGCAAACGTGATAGGTATAAGTGCTGAGAGTAATATAATTGAAATAATTGTTTTTCTTGCAGTTGGAATTTCAATTGTCAAAATATAAGCTGTGACAAATGACATGAATATGCTTATTAAACGAATAGTTTCTTGTACAGTAGCTGCTTTGTCAATTGAATAAAATAAACTTATAGCACTAAATCCAATAAAAAGAGAAAATGGTATAAGCAAAGGCGCTTTTGAAGCAGTTTTCCAATTGAATATTATAAGCACAGTTGATGATGCAATGAGTAAAAGTGCAAGGATAGAGGCAATATTTAGCTGTATATTTTCAGTGATGGACAGTGAAAAATAAGAAGATAAAAAGTCAACAGATGTACGAAGTATTACAATGGTTAAAAACCCAAATAGTGGTCTATACAAAAAAGATGCTATAATAAAAAGAAGAAATAATATACCAATAGCTGTTGAGGTCGGTATTAATAATGTGATAGTTGCAATAAAAATAGCAAGAATACCTAAAATAAGCAAAGCGCCAATAGATTGTTTTGATAATATTGATAAATTAGTATTCATGGAAAAAGTAAATGATAACTTCTATACAGTATAGCATATTTTATAAATTGTAGGTTATGAAAATATTACAAATACATAAATATTATAGCAAAAAACGAGGCGGTGGATCGGTGTCTGCTTTTTTTGAGACGAAGGAACTGCTCGAAAAGAAGGGTCATGATGTTATGGTTTTTTCTATGCAGGACACTAATAATGAATTGTCATCGGAGTGCATGTATTTTGCTAATCATTTTGATATTCGAGAGGCAAAAAATATTTTTCATAAATTATGGTTAGTACCACGAGTTATTTATAATCGAGACGCAGTAAAAAAACTTGATAAATTACTTACAAAACAAAAACCAGATGTTGCACATGTGCATAATAT
>JALWAF010000104.1:0-2258 GCA_027016355.1 Candidatus Moraniibacteriota bacterium
CTCTTAATGTTAGTGGTTTAGCACCGCTTTTCTTATTATTTTTCATATGACCTATATATTAGTTATTTTATATAGGTGTTGCAACTAATTCTTGAACTTAGAGCATGCAAAGTTGACAAAAGCGATTTTGTTTGCTATAATAATTATATGATGAATTAAAAGCCGGGTGGGTCATCCAGACCTAATGTCACCCGGTTTTTCTTTTTGGTCGATTATGAAAAACTGGTCCTTGGCTTACAAAAAACAAGATATAAAAGTGACATGCAATATATTGCATCATACCCAAGATAACAATTGAATATAAATAAAAATAAAAATAAAATTAATTAAAATAAATATAAATATATGGCTGAAATAAAAAAATGCGCAACATGTGGTTGTCAGTGTGGTGGAGATGAAGAAGAAATAGTAGAAGCACCAACTCCTGAAGACACAACAAGTGTTGAAGGAGGCTCAGAAGAAAGTCAACCAGAAATGAAGAGTTTTAAATTGCACAGACATTCAAACGATACAGAGTTTGCTGTTCTCCTCGCACTTGTACCCGCAATGACTATGACGCTATTTAATTTGATGGGGCTTATATAGTGTAAAAACTATATAATTTAGAAAATAAAAAACAACCTGTTTTGGGAGAACCAGGTTGTTTTTTTGTTGCGTAATTTTTTTTGATTGTAGTGGACAGGCATGCCTGTCCACTACTACGTTTTTTTGCTATACAGAGAGCATGTTTGAAATATATGAGTTTGAATTTATGATTAATAGTGCGAATGATTATCTTAGATCGATAGATGAGATGGATAGGTGAGTAGTCTCTCACACCATAAAAAATAACACGTTCTTGTCTTTCCCGCGAAGGCGGGAATCCATAAATGTAAGTAAATTCTTATATATTTAGCATAATTTAATTATAGAATATTCTAAACTTTAAAAATTTATTTTAATCATGTAGTTTATATAAAATGTCCTAGATTCCCGCCTTCGCGGGAATGACAACTTTTTATAATTTAGGGGATGTGAGGAATTACCGACGCCCGTCCACCGCTTGATTAAAGTTTGGATATGTGATAAGATATTTTATTGGGATTTTCTCAATAGAATTTTAGTTATTTAATAATAATACTAAGGAGGAGAAAGATGATTGCAAATTTGACATTAAGGCAACAGCAAAAAATTGTAAACAAGGAAATGAAAACTGATGGCTGGCTGTTCAAAGCTCTCGAAGATGCATTTCAATTTGAAGTATATGAGATTAAAGATATTCGGTTTTTAACGGATATCGATTTAGCCGTTCAGTATGATAAAAGTCGTATGAGGATAGACTGTGTACGTGTAACCAATGTGCTGTTTCAGTTCATTGATTATGATGCAACGGTACATAATTTCAAAGACTTTAAAGGACCTGATGAAGTTTTATTGGATTATGTAGTAATTACGCTACAATCCCAATTAAATCAAAAACGTAGTTATAGACTTGAGCTATTAAGAGATAAAGAGCCCGAGTTATTTTTCAGTGCAACAGCTAAGGCTGATGAATATTCATTAAAAAGAGCTAATTATGTGCGGATGAAGTAAGATAAAAACCTATAAAGTATAAATGCTTTATAGGTTTTTTACTTTGTGTGTAAATAATCTGAAACTTTTTTTATTAACAATAATGACTTACAAAATTGTTGCTGCGCTTAGGTGGTCACCTGATTTTGGCTTCATTATGCGTACTCCCTGAGTTGCTCTTGAGAGTGTTGAGATATTTCCAAGCGGTGTGCGTATGATTTGTCCGTTTGCACTTGTTATTATTACATCGCTGTCTGTATCATCTGCACTCACTATATAAGCACTCACTATTTGACCGGTCTTTGGAGTAATTTTTGCAGTTTTAATTCCACTGCCTCCACGACGTTGAGCCTTGTACTGCGTCATTTTGGTTTTTTTACCATATCCGTTTTCTGTGAGTATAAATAATTCTGCTCCTTTTTGACCTTTGAACATTACATCCATTCCAACTACTAAGTCATCTTTTCTTAGTTTAATTCCGCGTACACCAGAAGCACTTCTGCCCATTGGACGAACATTTTCTTCTTTAAATCTGATCGCTTGACCATTAGCAGTTACTAAAGACACTTCATCAGTCCCTGTTGTAGGTTTAACCCATTTTAATTTATCATCACCTTTGAGTTTGATGGCTATAAGTCCACCACGACGAACGTTTTCAAAGTCCTTGATTTTAACTTTTTTAACAATCCCAGTTTTTGTTGCCATAA
>JALWAF010000104.1:2268-2830 GCA_027016355.1 Candidatus Moraniibacteriota bacterium
AAACCATCCTCTTTGTTAAATGGGATTATTTCAGTTATTTCTTCATTTGGAGCAAGTTGCAAGAAATTGACAACCGCATTTCCTTTAGCAGTACGAGTTGATTCTGGAATTTCATATGCCTTTGTTTGGAATACTTTACCAGTATTTGTAAAGAAAAACAAATTATCATGAGTCATAATACTGAGCATGTTTCTTACACTGGCATCTTCTTTTGTATTTCCTCCGATCACTCCTTTGCCGCCTCGTTTTTGTACTTTGTAATTTGAAGGATTCATTCTTTTGATATAACCATCTGTAGTCATAGTTATGAGAGCTTCTTCATTTGGTACCAGGTCTTCTTGCTTAAATTCTCCAATAGCACTTTTGAAAACTTTAGTTTTTCGAGCATCGCCAAATTTATCAGCTAATTCAGCTAATTCATCTTTGATGATATCTTTTTGCTTTTTCTCACTTTTTAAAATTGCTTCAAGTTTTTTGATTAGGCGTAATTTTTCTTTTAATTCATCCTCAATCTTTTTTCTTTCCAATCCTGCAAGAGTTTGAAGTCGCATTTCCAAGATTG
>JALWAF010000105.1 GCA_027016355.1 Candidatus Moraniibacteriota bacterium
GCATTGCAATGCGTCTCTACAAAAAAAAGATAGTGTAGATTTGAATGAAAAGCATGCAACACGTGATGCATATGGGGATACTTTGGTTGAAATGATGCGAAATGATGAAAAAATTGTGGTACTTGATGCAGAGGCTAGTAACTCAACTCGCTCAGCAGTGGTAAAAGATTTTTATCCTGAGAGATTTTTTGAAATGTTTATTGCAGAGCAAAATATGGTTAGTGTTGCTGTGGGATTAGCTAGACGAGGGTACAAACCGTTTTGTTCTACATTTGCAGCATTTTTTACACGTGCTCATGATCAGATTCGTATGGCTAGTTTGAGTAAGAGTAAGATTACTTTTGTAGGTTCTCATGCTGGTGTGTCGATTGGGGAGGATGGAGGGTCTCAGATGGGATTGTCTGACATTGCTATGTTTCGAGCTATACTTGGGAGTACAGTTATGTATCCATCTGATCTAGTGTCAGCTAGGAAAATATTGCAATTGACACAAAATATGGAGGGTATTTCATACGTTAGGACAACTCGGGAAAAAACATCTTCAATTTACAATGAGACTGAAGAGTTTATGATGGGGGGCTCAAAATTATTACGACATAGCAGTGAAGATGAAGCAGTAATAATCACAGCAGGAATTACGGTACATGAAGCTCTAAAAGCTTATGAAATACTACAAATAAAAGATGTAAATGTACGTGTAATTGATTTATATTCCATCAAACCTATTGATGCTGAATTATTGTTAGGTTCAATAGGTGATGTAAGTCATATAATTATTGTAGAAGATCACTTTGCACAGGGTGGTATAGGTGAGGCAGTCCAGGATATACTCAGTGGTCTCTCTATGACGATAGCACATCTAGCAGTGCGTAAAATGCCACACAGTGGCACAATGGAAGATTTGATGCAGTATGAAAAAATAAATTATAGTGCTATTATAGATGAGGTATATAAATCAGCTAATAAATTAAATAAAAGTATATGACAGACAAAGATAAACAATTAATATTTACGGTAAAAGGGGAAAAAATGCACGTGTCTCTTGATCGAGAAAAGGAATTTCTTTCGCCAGAAGTGAGTAAATCAGAAAAATATACTAGCGGTCTATCTTGGCGTATTTTAAAAATTCAATCAGAATTCGTAAAGGGACATGATTTTTTGTCACATTTTGATAAAGCTGTAAGTATTTTTGGTAGTGCCCGAGTTGGCTTTGATCAAGAAGTTTATCAAGAAGCAGAAAAATTAGCTTATAAATTAGCTAATAAGGATTTTGCTGTGTTTACCGGAGGTGGTCCTGGTATTATGGAGGCAGCAAATAAGGGCGCAAATGAAGCAGGTGGTAGAAGTGTAGGAATTAATATCAATTTACCAAATCATAAAGTAACAGAGAGAAAAAATCCTTATATTACAGATTCAGAATCATTTGATTTTTTCTTTTCTCGTAAGGTGATATTGTCTTTTGCGTCGCAAGTATATATATTTTTTCCAGGTGGATTTGGTACCTTGGATGAACTATTTGAAATGCTAACATTAATTCAAACAAAAAAGACTAGACCAATTCCAGTTATTTTGGTCAATAAAGAATACTGGTCTCCGCTTATTGATTGGATTCGGGGTGTTGTGTGGGGTAAAAATCGTGCAATTGCTGAAGAGGATATGGATTTATTTCATTTAGTTGATACTGCTGAGGAAGCTTGTACAATAATTGATACATGTTTAGCAAACAATGAAAAATAAAAATATTATAAAAACAACAGGAGATACAGAAGAATTTTCTCTCAAAAAACTACAACAGTCAATGCAACGAGTTGGTATCAGTAAAAAAACTGCAAAAATGATTGCAGCTGAGGTGGCGCGTGAACAAGGAATTCACACAACAGTTGATGTACATAGAAAAACATATGAGAAATTAAAACAAAAATATCGTCCTGCAGCAGCAAGATATAATCTCAAAAGAGCTTTGAAAGCATTTGGTCCAAGTGGTTATCCATTTGAGCAGTTCATAGCACGTCTTTTGGATGAGCGCGGTTACAAAACTAATACCAATCGCATATTACGGGGTCAATGTATTGCACATGAAACGGATGTGATTGCTTACAGAGATGATAGACATTTTATTTTTGAATGTAAATTTCATAATAATTTAGGGTACAAAAGTGATGTGCAAACAGTGCTTTATATGAAGGCACGTTTTGATGATATAAAAGCAAAATGGAAACATGTGCATGAAGGTCGTGATGGACATCTACATAAATTGTGGATTGTGACAAATACACAATTTACATCTCAAGCTGTACAATATGCAAAGTGTGCTGGAATTGAGCTTATGAGTTGGCGATATCCTCAAGGAAAGAGTTTGGCAGAGTTAATTGATAAAACAGGACTGCATCCAGTAACAGCAATTACAAAACTTACGAAAGGACAAAAAGATAAAATTTTGCATGATGGATTAGTATTGTGCAGGGAGGTTGAATTAAAAAAGAATATACTAAAAAAAGCAGGTATACGAGGACGTAAACTTGAATATGTTATAGCAGAGGCGAAGGCTATTATAGATTTGGAAAATGAGGGTTGATTTTTTATAAGAAACTGCTATAATTATTTGGTATTGTAATTTTTACATGGCGACTATAGTTCAACGGTTAGAACATCGGTTTGTGGTACCGAGGATCTGGGTTCGATTCCCAGTAGTCGCCCAAGTGAAAACACACCTATGTTTTGGGTGTACATTCAAGGAAATAATGCAACACCAGTCTCTTGATAAAACACCTCAGCAGGGGTCAATCCTCCAAAACGTTTACGTGGACGTGTATTAATTAAA
>JALWAF010000106.1:0-4413 GCA_027016355.1 Candidatus Moraniibacteriota bacterium
AAACAAAATTTATCACATTGATATCTAGGCATAATAAATACTTATTAGTATGTTCAAAGAGGGACAAAGAATCAAAAAAGTTAAAAACATCAGTAAAATATAGTACTTTTAGATATCAATGTCGCATAAGGTACATTGTGCGACATACTATATTTTCTAATAAAGGCATCAAATATATATAATATTTGATGCCTTATAATATATTTCCTACATCTTTTTATTGCAAATTTTTGTAAAAGACACTAGTGTCAGATTTTATATATTTTAATGTATTATATAACTTTCTAGCATTCTCTCGTTTGGGATTACTTGTAAGTTCTATTTTTACCAATCCTAATCTTTTAGCTTTAGATTCCAGATAAATTAATATTGCAGTTCCAAATCCACATTTACGATAGTCTTTATGAGTTACTAAACTCTGAATCGTGCCTACATAACCTTTATCTGGCACGAAATATATACTTAATGCTCCAAATGAGACTATCCTTCCCTTTTGTTTTATAATAGCACAATAGCAATTCATAGCTGTTGCTAAAACTTTTACATCAAAAGATGGATTGTCTGTTAACTGTTCAAATAATTCTTGTAATTCATCTTGACTATCATTTATTGATAAAGGTACTACTGTAATATTCATTTTCTTTCCTCCACAATTTAGTTGTAAAAAAACTACTATATCCACCCTACTCTAACACAACATTCTGATTTAAAAAAGACCTATATGCACTCTAAAGCAATAAGTCTTTTATAATGAATTTTATTAATTATTTTTTATAAGTGTTCCATTGAATTTTTCACCCTCCATATAAGCATCTAGATTTTTTAAATTTGCACCATTGAGTGTTACAACTTCCAAGTCTTCTTTTTCTGCATATGCAGCAGCAACTGGATCAAATGGAGCACTTAAGCCTGGGCTCCATTCGCTTGTGTTGATTTTACGAAATTCTTTCCAAGACATTTCTTCTATTTTTTGTGCATCTGGAAATTTACTAGGGTCTTTATCGTATACATAATCAATATTTGATAAATTAACAACTTTTTTGATATTCAGATATCTAGCTAATAGCACAGTGTCATAATCCGTTGAAAATCCAGGTCTCCATCCAGCAGCAATCATTATAGGGTTTTTGCATTGAAAGAAATCCTCTAAATCATGTGGATTGGTATTAATACGAGGGTGTGCATAATCACGAAAAATTGTGCGAATAAGATGAGCATTGAGACGTGTTGCATGGATGCCTAGCCAGTCCCTATCTTCGTCTTTGACATCAGGAGAAATTAATTGTGCTGCATTAGCATAACGACGTGCTGTTCGTCCACCACCTGTGATAAAAAGAAATCTTCTATCATTTTTTTCAATTTGTTTCAAAATAAGGGCACGAAATTCTTGTAAAAACTCAACATTAATTTTATCTGGAACAATTAATGATCCACCTAGATTGATAATACATGTTTTTTTAGCGTCCATATATTTTATTTAATTTTAATTTATTATTTTATTATTTTTATTAACAAGATGTTGATTTTTCGTAACCTTTTTCAATAGCATCTTTGTCCGAGGTAAAGCAACGCAAATTTTCCTTTGAAATTTTCTTTGCGTAAGAACACGATGGTGGATAATATTTTTTACCTTTTACACTTCCCACATACACACAATCTTTTTGTTTCAAAACAGTGTTTTGTACTTCGCATTCCTTTGTAATAACTACCGGAGGATTTTGAGGTCGCATTACAGTAATTGGTTTTTGAGACAATCCAGTTCCCTTAAGTACACCAAAAATAAAACTCAAACTGGCAACGATAATGATTCCTACAAGATATATTAACGGTTGTTCATACTCTAAAAACCAATCAATTATCAATTTTCGCAACTTCTTTAATTTTGTCTGCAATTCTTTCAAACTTAACATAAACAATGGCAATCAAAACAAATCTTCCAGTCCCCCATAATCTAATATTGACAATATTAGATTCTTTAGCTATAATATCATAGTATAAAAAATTAGGAAAGACTTAGCTGTTTTTCTTCTTAATAATATTTTAACTTTTAATGTATGGCACATAGAAAAGCCGGCGGATCCACAAGGCTGGGTCGTGATTCAATATCAAAGCGACTCGGTGTAAAAATTTACGGTTCAGAAAAAGCACAGGTTGGTAGCATAATAGTACGTCAACGTGGTACAAAAATTCATCCTGGAGAAAATGTAAAACTTGGAGAAGATGATACTATTTATTCAACAGCTATCGGGACAGTAAAGTTCATGGACAAAAAAGTAAGAGACTTCACAGGAAAACTAAAGAAAAGAAAATTTGTTAGTGTTATTACTAAATAAATTTATTAAAAGCAGTTGATTCGATTGAATCAGCTGCTTTTTATAATTAAGGATATATTAATGACAATTTGACAATTACTGCCAAGATTAAACATCCCAATCCATATTTCATTAACAAAGTTGCTATTTTCTTTTTTGATGGTGTTATCTGCGATGTATCTATCATGTCAAGACCTAAATATTCTCCAAAGAATATTGCAAATAGCGAAATAAGGACTATCCAAAATAAAATATCATTTATTAAAGACATACTACCATTCATTATTATTCCTCCCTATTTTATAAATTTTTTATTGAAATTCTTTTCAATGTAATATTATTGCATATAATTAATATTTTGTCCATCCTAGTCTAAATTAATTTTGTAGAAATAGATTTTTTGTACTTTTTTTCTACAAGCCTACTTTCCTTTTGAAATCTTTTGTCAGCTTTTAGTATTTCTGGATTTACTTGAAGTGCTATGTCATTTATACCTAGTAATTTCATGTTTTTGAGTGTTCTGACGCGTGAAAGTGCTACATAACCCATACCATATTCAAATGAGCGAGAGAGATCTATTTCTGCCGCGTCTAATGTCATTCCTTGGCTTTTGTGCACGGTGATAGCCCAGGCGAGTCTCAGAGGCAATTGTTCAATCTCTGCAAGCATCTTCCCTTCTTCTTCAATTTTCCATTTCTCTGGATACACTGTGATAGTTTCACCATCAAATGTTTCCACCACAGGAAGTTCATCATCTGTAAAGTTTATCACAGTACCTGTTGTACCATTTACATAACCTTCTTCAAAATTATTCCTCACAAACATAACAAGTGCACCTTCTTTGAGTAATAATTCTTGTGGCGCTAAACAACTATTTTGTAAAGCAGAAATCACTTGCTCCACACCATCTGAAATCATCGTGTAGCCGATTTCCTTTCCATCAATTTTTTGTAATTCTTTATTGTTTATAATGTCTACATTTGCATTGTGAGTAAATAACTTCGTAGGTTCAATATGATCCTCCAGAGTGCGTTCAAATGCATCTCTGAGCAGTTCTGTCGTGTTTTCATCCACGCTACCTGAGCGAATATCTGAAAGTACGTGCAAAATTGTATCTTCATCTTGTCTATACTGCTCACTTAAATAACAGATCTTAATATTCATTTCTTTCCATGATTGTGACTCATATACAAACTTAACTTGCTCATCACGATTTTTAGCGATTGGAGGAAGTTGAAAGAAGTCACCAGAAAGCACGACTTGCATCCCGCCAAATGGTTCCCAGTTTCCCCTGGCAGTCCGAAGTATTTTATTTATATAAATTTGTCATTTCCGCGTAGCCCTCGCACCGTCTGGTACAAGGCGAAGGCAGTAATCTTATTTAACTATATAACTATAGCACAAACTCAAATTAATAGTCCATGTTTCCTTCAATCAATGTTATGCTTAAATCCTATAGGACCAACTGATAGGACAATGTTCGAACAAATTAAAAAGCAATTCTCTCATTTGAGTGAATTGCTTTTTTTGTTTTTTTGGTTATACGGAGAAACTCGCTTTATTATTCTTCTTTTGCGAGCCATGTTAACCACTGAAAAATTATCACAATGGAAAAGATGATATATGAGAAAAAGGCTGGAATTAAATATCTTTTAAATTGCCAGCGATCTTTATCACTCATCAAAGAATTCTTCGCCTTAATACTCGCCACCCATTCCTGATATAACATAATGGGAGGCAATATTCTACTTAAAGAATATACCCAGTCAGTATCAAATCTCTCAAAATCGATATGATGACCCAACTCATGGGCAAATGTACTCTCTATGTTAGAGTACACCACAACTGTTTTAGTTAACGGATTATAATAGTTCGCTCTACAAAATTCTGCAAATATTTCATCTTTTACTGTATCCAATGTTCCAAAGATCAATCTATATAAAAATGGATTTCTCTCTCTTAACTGAACTTCAGTCATCATTCTATACCAATCATAGAATGCCTCTGTATGATTAAGTCTAACAGTTAGGTCACTAATTTCGTCATGATTTTCTAGTATTGAAAGGACAGCTCGAGCCCTAGAAGAATATAGCCCACGAGA
>JALWAF010000106.1:4423-9194 GCA_027016355.1 Candidatus Moraniibacteriota bacterium
TGCAGGTAGTGACATTACGAATCCAATCCAACGAGAAATAAACCAATCATCATCTTTAACAAGCCTATAACGAATGGTTTTTATTTTGAAGTCTCTTGAAAAATCTATATCCTTCGTCTCCACTACTTTCTGAGCAATAAGCTCTTTATGCTCTATGCCCTCTTCATCATTGTATCTAACATCCCTTTCTACAATTTTATACGGCAGCGTGGTATCCAATACTACTATTTCTTGTGGTAATGGATAACGCTGGCTGATACTAGATTTATAATCAGACGGAGCCCAATCTACAATTATGTACCAACAGCCTAATACAATAACCATTATTACAATTCTCATTTCTCACTCCTATAGTAAAATTAAAAATTATTGTTAATGAACCATTTATCATACAGCAAAAGAGTCCTTTTGTCAATCAAAAATACTTGAATTCTACTCCAAAACTGAATTTAAAGCTGTTCGAACTTCATCCCATAGGACCAACAAATTCTAGTGCCTATTTTTTAAAAGCCATTAACTATTTATAGTTAATGGCTTTATTTGTTTATTTGATTCAGCAAGGACTTTCTTTGATGGTAGCCTTTGCCAATTTACGTATTTCTTTAAAACATGACATCAATGCCATGTTGTGAGCGGCTGAAGCACTAGCTCTATTACTATTGCCATCTGTAACAAGTCTCAGTGAGCCCTCCAGCTCTATAATTACAACATCATCAGGTACAACATCATTCAACATTGTTTGTCTTGGTACAGTTGGCAATGAGATAAATGATAATAAATTTTGTCCCTTATTCCCAATAACAAAAAATTCACTTTTTGGTATGGGTTGTCCCATTATCAAAATACCCTGACAAACAGAAATTTCTCCAACATCGAAACAAAGCAAATCATACCAAAGAGGTATATCCCCCGCATGATTCAAATCCATGCAAACCTCAGTGAATTCAATTTGTTCTTTCTTTATACATTGAATAAGGCTTTTTAAATATTCAATTTCATTCATGGTGCCAATCCTCCTTCCCATCCTGAGACGTATTGCATTTGGTGTTTAATTATTAAATTTTGAGTGATAACTTATAAATATGTTAAAAAACTGATATAAAATAATATCAAATATTCAACATTATTGCAAGCAATAAGATGATCTCACGCTTCTAGTTATAAGAAATTGTCATTCTCGTATTATTTTTTACTAGCCTTTACAAATGCCATGAATAATGGGTGTGGATTAAGTGGTGCTGACTGAAATTCAGGATGAAATTGTGTTGCCAGGTAGAATGGATGTTTATTTTTTGGTAGTTCTGCTATTTCCATAAGCACTCCGTCTGGTGATTTGCCTGAAAACACGAGTCCTGCGTCTTCAATTTGTTTTATGTATTCTGGGTTTACTTCATATCTGTGTCGGTGTCTTTCTGATATTTCCGCTTTTTTATAAGCAGTTCTTGCAATTGTATCTTTGACTATATTTGCAGGATATGCACCAAGTCGCATAGAACCTCCAAAATCTTTTTTCTTCAGCTTTTCTTTTTGTTCAGGCATGATATCAATAACACAGTGCTTTGCTGTGTCATCGATTTCTGCAGTTTGAGCACCTTTTATACCAGCCACATTTCTTGCAAATTCTATGACAGCAATTTGCATACCATAACAAAGTCCAAAATATGGAATTTTATTTTCACGACAGTATTGTGCTACATTTATTTTTCCTTCGATCCCCCGTGAACCAAATCCTCCTGGCACTACAATACCATCATAATCTTTTAATTCTTCAAGTGATTTTTTATCTGTTTCATATTTTACACTATCGAGCCATGCTAGTTCTGGTTTACAACCATTGTAGTATGAGGCATGTTTCAGTGCCTCTATCACGCTAATATAAGCATCTGAGAGTACAAAGTCACCTGTTTCAAAATACTTGCCCACAATACCGATTTTGAGAGGTTTTTTAGCTGTTTCTACTTTTTTTGTAAATTTTTCCCATTTTGCATTGTCTCTTGTGCGGGCTCGCAAACCTAATTTTTTCAAAATAATATTACTTAGATTGTCCTTTTCAAAATTGAGTGGTACATGATAAATACTTTCTACATCCGGAGCACTTATAACACTTTTTTTATCCACGCTACAACTCCATGCAATTTTTTCTTTTCGTTTATCATCAAGTGCAACCTCAGAGCGCGCTACTATAATATCCGCTTGAATACCTGCACCATTTAAGGTTCGCGAAGCATATTGAGTAGGTTTTGTTTTCATTTCTCCCACTTTGCTTGGTAGTGGTACATAACTTACAAGTACAAACAATACATCATCGGGACGTTTTGACTTCATCATTCGTGCAGCCTCTAAAAATAAAATATTTTGATATTCACCAATCGTTCCTCCAATTTCAATAATTGATATTTCTGCATCTTCTTTTTTACTAGCCTTTTCAATTCGATCAATAATTTCTAATGGGATATGTGGCACAACTTCTACACATTTACCTCTATAGCCACCTTTGCGCTCTCTTTCAATCACTGATTGGTATACGCGACCAGTCGTCATGTAATTTGTATGTGGCAAAGTTATATTCATAAAACGTTCATAGTTTCCCATGTCTTGATCTGTCTCATCACCATCATTGAGTACAAACACTTCACCATGTTCCGTTGGATTCATGGTGCCAGCGTCAACATTAATATAGGGATCAACTTTTAGAGCTGTCACAGAAAAACCACGAGATTGCATTAAATTACCGATTGAAGATGTTGTAATGCCTTTACCCACACCACTCATCACACCGCCAACTACAAATATATATTTTTTATTATTTTTCTTTGCCATAATTTTTTTGATTAATTATAATTTTGCAAAAACAAAGAGCTACCTCCCCAGAAAAAAGAAGCAACCCCTCAATGCTCTTGTTTGTTAATTAATTTATTTATGAACCTTACCCAGCTGAAACAGTAACGATTATTCCTGCAGTCACACCACTTCCATAATCAATTCTTATTTCCCGTGTTGTTAATTCTTTGATAGGTGCATCAAGCAAAACATTCCTTGCATCAACTTCAACGTTGTGCTGTGTTGCAATAGCTTGTGCGATATCTTTGTCTGTTACGGATCCAAACAACTTATTGTCTTTAGCCTTTGAAATAATTGTTATCTTTTTTTTATCAATCTTTTTGGCATCTTTTTTGATTTGCTCTATTTGTTGTGCCATTTCTTTTTCTTGAGCTGCTTTTTTTCTATCAAGTTCTGCAATTGATTTGGAAGTTGCTAGCTTTGCAATCCCTTGCGGAATTAAACTATTAAATGCAAATCCGTCAGAGACATTTACAACATCTCCTTTTTTTCCTAATTTTTTATTATCTTGTAATAATATCACTTTCATAATTGTTGTATCATATTTACTTTTGTAAGTATACATTAGTTATTTTTTTCGTGCAAGAAATCATTGTGAAACATATAAACCATTGTAAAATATGCAGTTAATGCTTTGAAAAAATCAATATCATTTTCTGCTTTTTCACTATAAGGCAAAGCAATGCAAGTACGCAAACTTTTATCTTTTGTTTCTGAATAAACAAATAATATATCTTTATTTTGATATGACCGAGATATATTTTCTTTACAAAATAATTCATCTGGTAAGTGTTTGAAATGTTGTGTTGCTGATATGCGATGGTGGGATTTCTTTTTCTTAGGGTCAATAAATCTAAAACAAAAGTCTTCAGTGTAAGGCAATGATTCCATGGCGTGTAGCAATGCTTCATCAGAACTTGTTGTTTCCATATGTGATAAATCTGAAAAGATTTCATACATAATATCAGTTCTTCGGTTTGCTTGTCCAATGTATGAATATGATTCTGATAATTCTTTTTGTGCCTGTACTACACTTTTTTGTAGTCTCATCTTCTCGCGTATGGTTTGAAATACTTGATAATCTCGTAAACGATAAATTGCAAAACTAGCAACTCCAGCAATAAGCAATAGCAATGCCTCTGTTTCATCTTCAGTAAAAATCCAAAAACTATTTGTAATCAAAAATGGAGTTGTTACAATGATAATAAAAATGCCCAAATAGATAAAAAACATATAGTTATTTTGAGTGAATAAATTTAGAGAGTTTTTAGATATTGTTTTAATTTGTCTTTAATTTCTGGATGTTTTAGTCCCATTTGAATAGTTGCTTGTACAAATCCAAGTTTATCGCCACAATCATATCTAGTGCCATCAATTTCATGTCCATAAATTGCTTTATTATCTTCAATCATGCGCACAAAAGCATTTGCGAGTCTAATTTCTCCCTTATCATTCATAGAATCTTCTAACTTATCAAAGACTTCTGGTGTAATAACATATTTACCTACTGCAACCAAGTCGGATGGAGCATCTTGGGTTTTAGGTTTTTCTACGAATTTTTGAATTTCACATGTACGCCCATCTTTGCATTTTGGATCTACGACACCAAATCTATGCACATCCTCTTTAGGCACACGACAAAGTGCTACAACTGATTTATTATATTTTTCATGTACATCAATCAATTGTTTCAATGCTGGCACTTCACTATCAATCAAGTCATCTCCAAAAAGCACTGCTACTGATTCTCCGGGATATACTAAATGTTTTGCACATAAAATTGCATGTCCATCTCCCAATGGTTCTGGTTGCCGTACATAAGAAAATTTTGCCAACTTTGCAATTTTTTGTACTTCTGTTAATGCGTCTCCAATTTCTTTTATATCGCCTTCTACTTCTTCTGATCCCATCATTTCTCGGAGATATGGGA
>JALWAF010000107.1 GCA_027016355.1 Candidatus Moraniibacteriota bacterium
TTTCTATATAGGAAATTTTTTGGTGCTATGTCAAAAACTGTAGTTAAAATTTTTTCTGGTTTAATAAATAGGCTGCTGAGTGCAATCTGTGATATTGCTGTCCGTTGGATATTTGTTAGGTGTGTATAATTCATCTGGATTTTCTCCTATAAATCTATATTTTCGATATTGTTAAGGTTCTAACGTTAATAACGTAGCATAGCAGTGAATAGTTACTATGTCAACGTGTGTCTATTATTAATACAAAAAGAATATAGGCATATTTTACTTGCAATTTTGTTGAATTGGCAGTATAATATTTGGCGTAAAAAATTGAAAAGCATTTTTAATAATTAAATTTAATAAATATGGAAACAAAAAAAACATATCAATTATCAATTTTAAAAATTATTATATTAATTGTAGTATCTATTTTTATTGGGATTAGTTTGGTTTATGTTGTCAGTGGTATAACAAAATGGTGTCATGTAAAATATCAAACATACATGGAGCAACATTCAATAAAAAATAAAAGTAATTTTAGTTTAAAACAATTTTTGCAAACAGAGCCAAAACAAAATGTACAGCCATTGAAAGTGGTCAGTGAACAATCACAAGTAATTGATGTTGTGAAAAAATCATCTCCAGCAGTTGTCAGTATTGTTGCATCTGCGGAAGTGCCAACGTTTGAAACATTTTATGGTAATGATTTGTTTGGTTTTGCAATTCCACAAAGACGTCAAAATGGTACGGAGCAAAGACGTGTTGGTGCGGGAACTGGTTTTATAGTATCAGAGGATGGGTATATTGTTACAAATGGGCATGTGGTAGCTAGTAAAGATGCAAAATACGTAGTGTATTTAAATAGTGAAGATAATCGTGGTGAAAAAATTGAAGCCACAGTAGTTGCACGTGATCCAAATACAGATCTTGCAATATTAAAGATTGATAAAAATAATTTACCATTTCTTACTTTTGACAGTTCCGATGAATTGCAAGTTGGGCAAACTGCAATCACAATTGGATATGCACTAGGAGAATTTGATAACACAGTAAGTAAGGGAGTTGTATCTGGATTATCCAGGTCAATAGTTGCTGGAGGTGGATTTGGCACAGGTGCTGAACGTTTAAAAAATTTAATTCAAACGGATGCAGCAATAAATCCAGGTAATTCTGGTGGTCCGATGTTGGATATTGAAGGTAATGTAATTGGCGTAAATGTTGCAATGGCTAGCGCAGAAAATATCGGGTTTGCAATACCAGGCAATGAAGCAAAAAGTGCGTTTGAACAGGTGCGTAAAAATGGAAAAATCACAAAGAAAAAACAAGCTTTCTTGGGTGTAAGGTATGCTCTTATTAATGTACAAATGAAGAAAAGAAGTAATTTGCCATATGAGTATGGTGCATTGATTGTGCGAGGTGAAACACTTGATGACGTCGCTGTTGCACCAGGTTCTCCCGCAGATAAAATTGGGTTGGTAGAAAATGATATTATTTTAGAAATTAATGGTATAAAGATAAATGAACGTAATACACTTGCAGATTTAATTGATAAGTACGAAAAAGGAGACACAATTACATTGAAAATTTATCATAAAGGTAAGGAAAAAGAAGTTGACGTTGAGCTTGGAGAGATGTAAAATTTTGATTTTAAAAAATCTAATAATTTGTAGCGACAGAGCAATGTTTGGTTGTTATAGGTGGTAATGGTAAAAATAGAGAGTAAAAGACTAATAATTACTGATTGGGGAAAATAAAGCAAGTATATTTTTTTTGAATTGCAATAATTTTATTAGATAATATGTAGTCCAAAAATTTTTGCCATTAATATATCCACAGTTGAAACGAGATGATTTTACTACTTGAGAAAATCCCAATATCATTGTAGTTATATCAGTTGCGATTTCACTGTTTCGGTATTCACTTCTGAGAGAATCTAGTATAATGTGAGACATCTCATGTGCAATACACCTTATGTATATTATATCATCAAAGTTTCGTACATGAAGTGAAACAATCATTTTAACTCCATAATTTTTAAAAGCAGGCGTTCCATAAAGAGGTATTTTTTCTGGAATATATACTTCAGCTAGGTTGCCCCTTTTATTTAGGCAAATATCATTGTGCATAACATAAATTTTACAAGAGATTAACATACGCTCTTTTATTTCATATATACATTCATTGTATAGTTTGTGAGCAAATGATATTTGTGCAGCTTTGAGTGAAATATCATTTTTAAGTGGTAATGCAGAATTTAACTTAAAAACACACCGAACAACTTGCAGAATATTCATAAAACACTCCCTTTTATTTGTTATTGAGATATAAAGAACAACAACTAAAAATAGCATGTTTTTACATAAAAAGCAAGCCACTAATTATCTTTTAAGTTCAAGAATTGGTCAGGATAAATAAGTAGAAGTTAAATAAATTTTTTACTTGTGTGATAAATAGGTCGCTGAATATTTACTCGTAGTGGCAGAACAGTGTTCTGCCACTACATGCAAATGAAAGAATAAATGATGTAATGCGTAGTATGGAGTGTGACAAATTTAATTTGAATAAGTAAATTTTTTATGAACAAAAAAGTAATAGGAATCGCAACTGTAATCGTAGCTGTAGTAGCGCTTACTGGTTGTGAGCAAATAGCACAAACAACAACTACACAACCACAGGTTATTAACCAACCACACAATTCCACTCCAAACTATGGTATAATAAAAGACATAATTCTAATAAAAAAATTATGTCAAAACAAAAAACAAACTTTCATACATTACCAAAGGAAGTGAGAGCAGACAG
>JALWAF010000108.1:0-7948 GCA_027016355.1 Candidatus Moraniibacteriota bacterium
ATAAAAACACGCCCACTATTACTAAAATGGCTGCGATAATTCTCTTCACTAAATCATCTCGCTCTTTGAGAAAAATGTACCCAAAAATTGTATTTATTAAAACTGTAATCATCGTAAGCGGAGCAACAATTGACATTGGACCTGTTCTAAATGCCAACAAATGAAAAATCGCAGCCATCGCAAAAAAGATTCCAGTCAAAATATAATATTTTTTATTTTTTGAATTTAAATTAAATTCTTGGCGCAAATCAAAAAAACTCTTCTTCTCAATCACAAAAACAACAATTGCCGGAAGCAAGAAAACTATCAATAAGTAAAACATGAGATTAAATTGTGTAGAAATTTTTACATCAATGGACAATGCACTAGCAAAAGCAAAAGCGGCCACAATCATTAGCCAAACATATTTATTAATTTGAAAAATGCTCTTTTTAAAAATAACAATTATAACACCAATGCTTATAAAAATAGCTCCTATAATATTTTGTAATGTTAAAATTTCTTTAAAAATAAAAATTCCGTATAAAAACATAATCACTTTTGATAATTGCGTTAATACCGAAACAACAGAAACGTCTAAATGCTTATAAGCCAATGCTTTTATACGATCATTTATTGCATACAAAACAATAGCTACAAATAACAATCCATAAATTTTCCAATCCATTGAAAATTTGAATTCATCAAAAGGAATCATAAACGCAAAAATACCGCTCATTATCAAAAAGATAATAACCAACATACTTGCCGTGTCTTTAGACTGCCTGGCGGTTATTCTATAAAATTGATTAAAGCCGACCATCATAACAATAGCTAGTATCAAATTTACCTGCCAATATTGAAAAATTTCTAACATACTTTGACTTATTTATTTAGTAGCGACCGAAACAGTGTTCTACCACTACACACGCATTTAAATGACCTGTTCCCAATCTCTACTACCATATCCCAATCTAACAATCTCGATATTTTTATTTATTACTCTATAAAAAATAATAAGATTTCTATATTTAATAACTGTGAAATATCGTACACCTTCAATTTTAGAATTCTCTATAGTAACACCAGCATACAAATTATCACTAAGTAACTTACATGTCTCAATAATTGCTTTTCGAACTTTATGGGCAGCATCTTTGTTGTCGTTAGCAATATATTCTAATAATTTCTGCAAATCCTGTTTTGCTTGTGGTTTTAAGTAAAACATTATTTACGTTTATCAATAATTCTCGTCATCCAACTGTCTAACTCCTTCGTTGTCATTTTTTCAGATTTTCCGGAATTAATACCCTGTGATAAAAAAGATTCAAATTTCTTTTTTTCTCTTGTTTTTTCTATATCATTACGAATAAGAGTTTGCAAATAATCACTCGTAGATGAAAAATGACAAGCTTTCGCTTGCTTTTTAGCTTTTTCCTTTAGTTGTGTTGGCAATGATAAATTTAAAGTTGTATTTTGTGACATATTATTATAATTAACAATTACAATTTTATAATAGCACTTGCGCAATAATTGCGCAACTTAAAAATTTATATTTTTTAAAATAATACTTAAAATCTTAAAAAATTTCTAACATACTTTAAATTATTTATTTAGTAGCGGCCGAAACAGTGTTCTGCCACTACACACATTAAACTTCATCTTCAGTTAGCACTTCAATTTCATTTTCTTTTAATATTTTTGCAAAAGTGCCATCACCATCAATCAGAGTTTTAGAAAATGTACCGTCATAAACTTTGCCACTACCACAAGATGGCGACTTTGCTTTGAGAATTGCTCCATCACAATTCACAAGCTTTGCAATCTTTAGACCCTCTTTTGCACCTCTTTCAAATTTAGCAGTAACATCTTCCCCATCTTTTGTAATTACTTTACCGTCCATTTGTTCCGCTGCTGTTCTAGGCGTAGTCAATCCACCTAATTGCTCTGGACATACTGGAATTGCCTCGCCTCGTTTTACCAATTCTACAACCTTTGGACATAATTTTGACTCACCTTTATAATTGCAATTAATTCCAGCTAGGCATGCACTCACTATTTTCATATTTTTATTTATTCATTATTATTTTTAATCCTATTTTCTACTTCCCCAAGCATAAGTTGTAATTTTATAACATATCGATATTCTTCTTCATCTTCTCTTTTTTCATACAAATAACTTATCCTAGTCTTTAAACTTTTTGCAACGCTTTTAAGTGTTTCTTCATCATTTTTTTCCACAGCATCGATTGTATCTTGTACAATATTTTCCTGTCCTGGCATATGCTTAGCTATCATTCCATACTCTTTTTGTATAAATTGTTCTAATTCATCTACAAAATCAAAATCAGCCTCAACAGCCTTATATTATAACCAATTTCATATAATTATCTATAATCCACAAGGCTCAACCTAGGGTCGACCCTAGGTTGAGCCTTTTTTGTTACTTCAGTTGTTCAATTAACTTTTCAGCACTTATAATTTCGCCATCACTCTCTGTACGTTTTTTATATTCCAGGCCTCCGCCCTCAAGCGATCGACTTGATACTACTACTCGATATGGGCAACCAATCAAATCTGCATCGGCAAATTTCTCACCTGGTCGTAAATCTCTATCATCCCACAAAACTTCTATACCAACGTCTTGCAACTTACTATAAATCTCCCCAGCTTTTTCTTCCTCTCCGATATTTATCAGATGGACTTTAAAAGGTGCAACATTTTCTGGCCAAACTAAACCATTTTCATCTGCAAAAAGTTCTATAATAATTCCCATTGCACGTGCTGGACCTATTCCATATGAACCCATAATCACTTTTTGTTCTTTTTCATTTTCATCTCTATAAGTCAAATCAAAAGCATCTGAAAATTTAGTTCCCAGTGAAAAAATATTTCCAGCTTCTGCAGCTTTTGCTTTCACTAAGTTTTCTTTGTCTAACCCCAAATCAGCAAGAACTTCATCATTATAAACTTCCTCATTTACTGCAATTCTTTTTTCTTTATCAATATAAATTATATCCTCCCCAGCATCACAAACAGTTTGAAATTCATGAGAATATTTAGAAAAAGTTCCGCCACTTGCAAATGTCAGATATGTTTGTTCTCCTATACCTAGTCTATCAAACACATTTACATATGCCTGTTTCGCTTTTTCATAAAATTCATCGTGATCTTCTTGAGTTTTGTTAAAAGAGTATAAATCTTTCATGATAAATTCTCGTCCACGCATAATTCCACTTTTTGCACGAGATTCATTGCGAAATTTTGTTTGAAATTGATACGCACTAAATGGTAAATCTTTGTGTGATGCAACAAAATTTTTCATCATCGCAGTAATCACTTCTTCATGAGTAAATCCAAGCCCTAATTCTGTACCATTACTGAGTTTTGTTTTAAACCAATTATCCACCACACTGTCATCCCAGCGATTTGTTTTGCTCCAAATTTCTTTGCTTTGAAGCGCTGTCATTTTTAATTCTTGACCACCTATTGCGTTCATTTCTTGTCGTATAACATCCATTATTTTATTCATTACACGCCAACCCAATGGCAAAAAAGAATACACACCCGCCATTTCCTTATGCACAAATCCAGCACGTATTAAAAGTTGTGCGTTTTTTGATACTTCATCCTTTGGTGCAAATTTTTGAGTTTTCGTAAAAAGTTGTGATTGTTTCATAGTAATTTAGTTAAAAGTTTACAAAGTTCATAAAATCAAAATCTAAAAAGACACCCTAACGGGAATTACCGACAAAAATTGTATAATTTCTTTTTTCATACGTAAGTGTTTAGATATACCTACATAGTACTTTAAAAATCATTTTCTGCCAATATTTAAAAGCGCGCAAAAGATAATCACTCCATCATATCTATAACACTAGCAATATCTCTAAACAAACATTTTTATAATGAAACTCTACTTTGTTCAAGGCATTTTTCTTTTTACACAGTTTATAAACTAATTACACACTTTTTTGTTGTATACAAAATAATTTGTGGATGTTATACTTATATTACTTAAATTTATATATCTAATAGAGACGCGATTAACCTATCTACCGAAGAGGCAAATCGCGTCTCTACTATCAAAATTACTATGTCAGATAATGAACAACAACTACGTACCCCACCACATTCTCTTGAAGCAGAACGCACAGTTTTGGGCGCTCTTATGCTTGATAAAGATGCTATCATCAAAGTAGCAGACATGATTCATGTAGGTGATTTTTACAAGGAATCCCACAATTTAATATATGAAGCAATGCTTGCTCTTTATGAAAAAAGTGATCCTTTGGACGTACTTAGTATTTCCAATGAATTAGAAGAGCAGAACAAAATAGATGAAATAGGTGGTGCTAGTTATTTAGCATCTTTAGTTAGTGGAGTTGCAAGTGCTTCAAATATTACATACTACGCAAAAATTATTCAAAAAAAAGCAATCCTGAGACGATTAATTAGTGCAGCCGCAAAAATAAATGAAATGGGCTACAATGAATCTGAAGATGTAGAAAAAACTCTTGATGATGCAGAGCAATTGTTATTTGGTTTATCTGAGAAATCCCTCAAACAAGAATTCACTCCCATCAAAACAATTTTGGGTGATGCTTTTGATAGATTGGATGATTTACATAAAAATAAGGGTGAAATGCGTGGAGTCCCTACAGGATTCACTGATTTAGATGATTTATTATCAGGATTTCAAAAATCAGACCTCATCATACTTGCAGCGCGTCCTTCTGTTGGTAAAACTTCCCTAGCACTTGACATTGCTAGACAAGTGGGCACGCAATCAAACATTCCTGTTGGTATATTTTCTTTGGAGATGTCCGCGGACCAGCTAGTAGACCGCATGATAGCTGCTGAGGGTGACGTTGACCTCTGGCGACTGAGGACAGGAAATCTCAAAGATTCGGATTTTGTAAATATAAATGAAACAATGGGAACACTCTCTGAAGCTCCAATTTTTATAGATGATACTTCCAGTGCAAACATCATGGAAATGCGCACCATGGCACGCCGACTGCAAGCTGAGCACGATTTAGGACTTATCATAATTGACTATCTACAGCTTATGGAGGGTCGCAGTAATGAAAGCCGTGTGCAAGAAATCTCCGAAATCTCCCGTGGACTCAAAATGCTTGCCAAAGAATTAAATATACCAATTGTTGCTCTCTCACAGCTTTCTCGTGCAGTTGAATCACGTCCTGATCAACGACCAAAACTCTCCGACCTTCGTGAATCTGGTTCAATCGAGCAGGATGCGGATGTTGTAATGTTTATTTACCGTGAAGACCGAGTTAATCCTGACACAGAAAACAAGGGTATCGCAGAAATAATTGTAGCAAAACATAGAAATGGTCCCGTAGGAATTAAACAACTATATTTCCATGAAGAAGCGGCTTCCTATAAAAATCTAGAGACTCATCATAATAACGAACCTAAAACAACTGAAGAATAAATCTTACTCAGAATTTGAAAATCAATACTATGTATCCCAAATCATTTCAAAAACTCATAGAACAATTTAGCTCCCTCCCCGGCATTGGTCCAAAAATGGCCGAACGCTTAGTCCTGTCCCTATTCAAAAAAGATCAAGACAAGCTAGATACATTTGCACAAGCACTTACCAACTTGCATGATATAAAGCCATGTGCAAAATGTTTTAATATCACTCAAGATAATTTATGTACGATTTGTACAAATACCACTCGTAACAGATCTAAACTCTGTATAGTTGAAGAACCATTAGATATAATTCCCCTAGAGCGCTCACGTGCTTTTGACGGTCTATATCACGTACTTGGAGGCACTATAAAAAAACGAGATTCCAGTAAGCTTACAACCGACAAACTTCTACAACGCATAGAAACAGAGCCAATAACAGAAATCATAATAGCAACAAATTTCACGACAGAAGGTGACATGACTGCAATGCACTTAAAACAAAAATTAGCTCCATTCAAAATAAAAATTTCCCGCCTAGTCCGCGGACTGGCAACAGGTTCTGACATAGAATACGCCGACGACATGACAATCCGTAGCGCACTAACAAACAGAGAAACTTTTTGATATAAAATTTGATTTTACTAAACTGACTAAATTTTTTGCACATAAAAAAGAGCGCCGATGTATTCACATGACGCTCAACGACTTGATGAAATAAAAGTTTTTACTTAATGTGTTTGAGGGTAATTACCCACTTGGTGATTTCCTTGTTTTTGATACAGTCATCCACTGGGTGACTAGCGATGACTCTACGCTTATCAACTCTCACAGCTTTCATAGCTTCTTGTGGCGTAGGCATCGATCCGCTTGCCCAATCCCAAGCTCCATTGATTTGCATTACATTTTTACCATCATAAACGTTGTGAGCAACGTACCATTCATCATTTCCTGTAAGATAAATGATAATGTACTCTTGCCCAGGTTTCACGTCTATGCAAGTATGATAATCAAATGAGTCGCTCTTGACTTTGACCATCTCATTTGCAGGATATGTTACAACATCAGCCTGAACTGTTATTGAAACAAAACAACTAACCATAACCAACATTACAGTAAAAAGAACTTCTCGTTTCATGATATTTCTCCTATATCCATGATTTATGATTGCGAATAATTTCGCCTTTGTTGTAATTTTCATATTACAACTTATAATTATAATATATTATTGATATTTTGTCAATACACGGGTCTTACATTTTACTATCAATCTTGAATTAAGATTGCCCTGCTATTATCCTCATGTTAAAATAAAAGAGGTAAAATAAATATATATGTTTAACTTCAAAAATAAATCTACAAAAAACTTAGAACTCAATACTCTCTCCGGAGTTTTTATCCCTACTTTTCTCAGCATCATTGGTGTAATTTTATATTTACGTTTAGGTTATATCGTGGGAAACTTAGGTATTTGGTATACACTGCTTATTATTATCTTGGCTGTCTCTGTTACGCTTGCGACTGGTTTATCTCTTAGTTCCATAACTACCAATATCAAAATCGGTGCTGGAGGTCCTTATTCAATCATAAGTAAGACTCTAGGATTAGAAGTTGGTGGCAGTGTTGGTATTCCGCTATATTTAGCTCAAGTTTTTTCCGTAGCCTTATATATATTTGGTTTTTCAGAAGTTTGGACATCCATTTTTCCCCATCATCCACTAAAATTAGTTGCTTTGACTGTATTTATATTTTTATTTTTAAGTGTAGCTATAAATACTAGGTTGGCAATTAAATTACAAGCTGTAGTTTTTGTTATAGTCATCATATCTTTGATAAGTGTCTTTTTGGGTGGTGATTGGTGGCATACTACCAATATAATAACCACATCATTCGAGATTGATAAGACGGGTTTTTGGGAACTTTTTGCAATCTTTTTTCCTGCTGTTACAGGACTCATGGCTGGCATCGGTCTATCTGGGGAACTAAAAGACCCAAAAAGGCAAATTCCACTGGGAATTTTAACAGCCCTAGTAGCAACAACAGTTATTTATATAACTACTGCATTTTGGCTTTCTATGGTTGCTCCACGTGACGTGCTCATTACAAATTCCATGATAATGACTAGCAAGGCACTCTCTGGTCCGCTTGTAATACTTGGTATGGGTGCAGCAACTTTTTCTAGTGCCTTAATAACATTTTTAGCTGCTCCTAGATTACTTCAAGCAATGGCCAATAATAGAGTTATTCCATTTAGTCTCTTTTTCTTAAAATTAAATAAAAACAAATCCCCCAACAATGCAATTTTCTTTAGTAGCATCATAATCCTCTTTTTATTGCTTATTGGCAATTTGAATTCTATAGCCACAACATTAACAATGTTTTTCTTGATTACTTACATTATGATTAATCTGGTTGTATTTGTTGAACAGGCACTTGGTTCAGTCAGTTTTCGTCCTACGATGAAAATCCCTAAAATTGTTCCTCTTTATGGAACTATTACATCTTTATTATTTATGTTTTTTATTAA
>JALWAF010000108.1:7958-8979 GCA_027016355.1 Candidatus Moraniibacteriota bacterium
TTGGAAACTTCCCACTGATAAAAGCGCTAACGTTTCCAAATGGAACCATGACCGTTTTAGGTCTCAAGCTTACCAAAGATACTGCCACTCCTGAAAAATTAAACTTAACAAAAACAGAAATATCTGAAGGTCTTGTTGATTTGCCCAGTTTAGTAGATAAATTTAGCCAAGAACACATTTTTACTTCATCCTCAACAGTAGAAGTTAAAGATTATACAAACGGTATATGTATTTCATTAGAGGCCATAGGTGGTCAGGTTTTTCATCCTAATATACTATTTCTACCATTTAAACCAAATCAACTAAAAGAAAAGGAACTTGAAAGAATTTTTATCACTGCTAAACGTTCACAAACAGGTGTAATCTTATTTGATAAAGATGAAACTGTTGGGCTGGGTTCACATGAAGATATTCATGTTTGGATTTCTGATAAGACCTTAAAGGAAAACTTATACGAAAGACACAAAACATTTGATTTGGCTATGATATTATCATATCGATTATATAATAACTGGCATGGACAAATTAATATTTGGATGTGTACACAAGAAAAAGATAAACATAAAGCTAGATATTATATAGAGAAGCTCCTATATGAATCTCGATTCCCTCAAGATACTCAAATACATATTTCAACAAATTCTTTTTTAAAAACACTTGAACACGCTCCAAACGGTGATATTCACATCATTCCTATAAGACAAATTCCCAACATTAAACATCTCAAACAAATATCAAATCGACCTAGTAAATCATTTGTATTTGTATCTGATTCAAATCAAGAAGATGTCTTAGCTTAAATTTCAAGAGAATAAAAAAATTATTTAATAAACCAAAAAAAGTTGATACACTTAGTGCATCAACTTTTCTTTTTATATCTAAGCTACTTTTGTTATTTCTATTTCTGTAAAAGCTTGTCTGTGTCCATATTTTTTCTTATAACGTTTTTTAGCCTTGTGTTTAATTCCCCACACCTTTTTATGACGATCCTGTGCAAGAATCTTACCTTCAACAATTGCTT
>JALWAF010000109.1 GCA_027016355.1 Candidatus Moraniibacteriota bacterium
TTTTAAGGCAGAAAGTGTTAGGTATGCGGAGTAGAATTGTGTTGTTGGTTAATAAGATTTTGTAGAGACGCATCTATCTCTTCGATAGACAGGTTGATGCGTCTCTACGGATGAATTTGACATAAATGAAATTGGTGTTTTGAGTTATTTATGAGTATAATTAGGATAATATGATTTGTAAAAATAACAATAAGTGTAAAACTGGTTTGAAGATTGTGGTATCTTCTTTTTTGGTTTTTCTTTTGATTATTAAAATTAACTGGGTGGAGGTATGGGGATATATTTCAAATGCAAATATTTATTTGATTGCTTGGTATATAATATTTTATGTTTTAGGACTTATTGTAAGCGCTCGGAAGTGGCAAGTATTGGCAAGGTTTAAACAATTTAAAAATAATTTTTTGTTTTATTTTAAATCTTATCTATTAGGGACATTTCTTAATAATTTTTTCCCATCATTTATAGGTGGAGATACTTATAGAGTATATTCGTTGGGTAAACCTGTACAAAAAGTGAGTAAGAGTTCTACTACTGTTATAGTAGATAGGATTAGCGGTCTAGTGAGCATTATGATTTTATCAGTTGCTTTTGCGTGGATGAATTATGAAGTTCTAATTAGTCATCAAATTATTGTTTGGATTATTATTGCTTTGATTGTGCTTTTGGTTTGTGTTTTTGCAGGAGTATTGTTTTTTGATAGTAAATTTGTACAATATTTTGTGAAGTTTTTACCACAATTTATACAAAGATATATTAAACAAATTTTTGCTTTTAGACATCCTGCAATTGCTAGTAAGGCACTCGGATATTCTTTTTTGTTTGCAATCGTGGGTGTTGCAATTGCAAATTATTTATTATTTAAGTCAATAGGTGTTTGTTTATCAGTTGAGGATTATATAAGTGTTATATTTTTATCAAGTATTATAGCGGCCATGCCTATCAGTGTGGGAAATATTGGCGTGAAAGAATGGGCCTATGTGTTTTTATTTGGGATTTTTGGCGTGACTTCAAATGCTGCAGTGACTGTAGTGTTATTATCACGTGTATTGCAAATGCTTGTTAGTTTAATTGCAGTGCCATTTTACTTACAAAGCAAAAATAAATTAGAATACAAAAAATAATCAAATTTGATTTAAAAATAATTTAAAATAAAAAGTAATGGACTGTCATGGCCGTTTAATATGGTAAAAACTTTAGTTTTTACCTTTTTACCTTTTTACCTGTGTAGTCTTTGTAGCGCAAATTCGTTCTACTGAGTTCACCAGGTCTATATGTACACCATGGATTGGGATATTCATCTGGGTCAAGACAACACTCTCGGTCAAGATGATAATATCCTTTATTATTTTGTTTACTTTTACCTACATATTCTTTCCTTTTTTTCTTGCAGACATACTTGCCATTTTCTTTTTTAGCACCAACAGGGAAATCAGCTATTTTTAATCTAGGTTTATATACAGGTTTTTGGGTATAATTAATTGTTCTTGACAAAGTAATGTTGTTAGTATCATATTTGAATTGCCTGAGGTAATTATTTGTAAGAGCATATAATTTACTTGTTATAGTATTTGTAAAAAATTGATTTGGAACATTTGTATCATAGTTTGCAATAGGTAAAGAATATATACTACGAATTGTATTATCAGTATTAATTTTAAATAAGTTGAGTTGCCCAGTAGTATCTTTTGTATTATCAAAGGCAATACTTATGAAAGTTGTACCTTTAAAATTAAATATGTTGATATGAGATTTATCTGTTTGTAGATTTGTATTTTGAATTAAAGTTGATATTTTAGTGTCATATTTGGACATTAGAGTATTAGGTATAAAAAAATGAAATGGAGTAGTTGTATTTTTTTGAGGATAGGTTATTTTTGCGAATATCTCTTTATCTTTTTTATATATAGTAATTTCTTCGTCATTTGATAATTGTTGGGATAAAAGAATGTCCTTTGAAGATATGATTGGAGGTTGTTGATTTTGTTGTGAGGTAGTTATATAAATATCTTTGTTTGTTGGAGATATGTGATATTTTTTTGTATAGGAATATGTTGGTGTTAGAGAATATAAACTAGGAGGGTTATTGATCATCAATAAAATATTTTTATTTCCCATATTGAATATTGCATCACGATTATCTATAATTTGTTTTTGTGTACATTTTTGAGGATTAATCTCAAGGTTTTTGAAAGGACATGAAGTGATAGTGTGTATAATTGGGTTAGTTGGTGATAATACTCTGTCATGCAGGATTGTTTGATTTGATAGTGTATATGGTATGAAATTGTTTTCTTTTTTAGACCAGATTTCAATAGAAGATATTTGATTGATTTCGTCCGTTATTTCATGAGTGGTATAAAAAATTAAATTATTGTCAATAAATAATGTGTCATGATTTTGGTATGAGCTAGAAAGACGATAAATGGCATCACGCTTTATTATTAGATTTTTAGTGAGATGTAGTTTGATAATTTCTAATACTTGTGCATTTTTTCTATATCCAGTGACTATAATGTTATTGTCGATTGTAAAGATGTTATAATAGTAGATTTCATTATCATTTGAAATTGGTGAAATATTTAATGATGTGATAAATGAACCATTTTTTGCAGTTACTAGAAATATTTTATTTCTTTTGATGATAGCAATATATTTATTATTTATATATGCAATATTATTTGATATATGAGCAGTTGAGGTAATTTTATTTTCAGATATATTGGTTAATTTTTTATTTTTT
>JALWAF010000110.1:0-1371 GCA_027016355.1 Candidatus Moraniibacteriota bacterium
ATTATATTTTGTCTCCTCGATAAAGCCTTTGCAATTTTTTAGCAGACTCAAGCCATGAAAACATTGTTTTTTGTTTTTTACTCTTTGCGAGAACATACTTTCTCATCTTAACATTAATTAAAGCATCATACAATACTTTTTTACATTGGTCAATATTTTTAACACTACAATACAAAACAGCATCTCCTCCAATCTCTCTATGTGGAACTATATCACTTGCTACAACTGGCACGCCTGCCTCAAATGCTTCTAGGATGGGAACTCCAAAACCCTCATAAAGTGATGGAAAGACAAAAACTTCAGCTCCTTCAAATACAGCAAATTTATCTTTTTCATCCACATACCCAGTAAATATTATTCTATCTTTAATGTGTGGATATTGCTCTATTACATTTGAAATATTGTTGTCAAAATTATGTGCCTGTTTACCCACAAGCACCAAATCAACATCTGGCAATCTATCCGCTATGCCCGCAAAAACTTTTATCAAAAATGGAATATTTTTGCGAGGTTGCATTGTGCCCAGTGCCAAAATATATCTTTGTGGTAAATTATACTTTATTCGCACATCTTCATCTGTTTTGTCATGTTTATAATCTTCACTTACTGCATTGTAAATTACTACAACTTTTTGTGACTTGAATTTGTAATATTTAATAATTTCATCTTTTGTGAATTGAGACACTGCAATAATTCTATAAGATTTTCTCAACGCTCTAGGAATAAGAGTATTTAAAAAAAAAGAATCCCATCTTGAAATAAATTCTGGATGCACTCTAAATGAAACATCATGAATATGTGTCATAATGCGAGTATGTTTTGGCATAAAAAATGGAATTATGTACTGTGTGTGATAGATATCAATTTTTTCTTGTCTACAATATTTAGGCACGCTCCAAATATTCCACACAAATTTATTACCACTACCCAACTTTACAATTTTAAAATTATTCTTTTTTAAAATTCCCAATCGACTTTTAATATCATTGATATTTTTATCATCTCTATCATCAATTAATAAATGATATTCATTTTCATCATCGATAGTCGCTAAATTTTTCACCAAACCAAAAAACACCACCTCATCACCAGTACGGCCTTTGCCAATATTTCTAATATCAATTGCTATTTTCATATCTTATCATTATTGTTTTTTATCTAAATATCTACTACCCAATGCACCAAATAATTTTTCTTCATGTTTTTTGATACGTTTATATTTTTCAGGTGTGCCAGTATCTGTAAAAAGATTTTTTTTATTATTATACGCCTTTAGCTGACCTTTCTTAATTAACTCTGGAATAATATCCTTATAAACTGACAATCTACCGTCACCCGCTTTCCAATCGTAGTCACGCACAAAACCTGTAT
>JALWAF010000110.1:1381-2734 GCA_027016355.1 Candidatus Moraniibacteriota bacterium
ATTCATTTTATCTTGATTTCTTCCTTCTCTACTAAAAACAACATTTTGTTCTTCATCCACAAAAAAAGCTCCTTCATTTGGTACCCCTTTTTTTGTTGTCAAAATAATCGTTGCCACAGCACCTGAACTCTCATGCTGTGCAATAAATTTTTCCAAATCCGCATACAGTAATGTGTCTACATTTTCCACAATAACATTTTTACCTATATCTTGAGATTCTCTAACGGCTTTAATTAAATCGCCACCAGTATCTTCTTGTTCCATAGCATTTACAATATGTAATCTATCATTTTTTCTTTCCTGATCTGCAAAATATTTTTTAACATTCAAATGATCTCCTGCACCCACAATCACATTACCAAATCCTAATTCAAACAAAAGATCCACGTGTTGTTGTACCATTGGTTTACCATCAAATTCTACAAGTGCTTTTGTTACACCGTGCTCACCCTTCTCAATCACAGATTCCATACGAGTACCTCTTCCGCCTGCACTTATATAAACAGTGGTTTCTTTAAATAATTTTTCTCTATCAGACTCATGGTGTTTCTCAATTTTATTTTTAAAATTGTTTTCTTGTGATGATATTGCTTCAAAATTCATAATAAGTATACATTTAATCTGATAAAAAGTATTTACAACAACTTAAGATAATCCAATCCCAAATATGCAGTTTCAGTATCTGTCATATTTCCTGTACATAACTGTTTACGAAATTTCTCTAATGAGAGTAAAACAATTTCAACTTCCTCATTTGGATCTAATTTTTGCTTTGCAATTTTTTTACAGTTTGTAGCTACAAAAGCATATCTGTGCAAATTTGAATATCCACAATCGTATACTCTAGTTACAAACTCCACATCTCCAGCATATCCCGTTTCTTCTAGCAACTCTCGTGCAATCGCTTGCTTTGGTGTTTCTCCATCATCTCTACCACCACCTGGCAATTCCAAGAGAACTTTTTGCGGACCAGGTCTGAATTGCTTTGATAATATAACTTCATTATTCTCTGTAAGTGCAAGCACACAAACAGGATGTCCTTCTTTTTTAATAATAAATTCATGTTCCGTACCATCTTCAAATTCAAATTGAACACTCTCTAAATAGCGCCCATATTTACCACACATTATTTCACGAGACTTTTCTTTCCATTTATAAACCATCATAATATTTTATCATATTTATACACTTAAGAATATCACAAAATAAATATAAAGAAAAACAGGACGTTATACCTCATAAAGAATGTTACCGAAGCTCTAGTGCATATCTCATAAATAGTGTTACCATAGCTAGTTAATTTTTAAGTCATATTTTAGCTATGAAAACACAAGTAAATCCATTTAATAACTA
>JALWAF010000111.1 GCA_027016355.1 Candidatus Moraniibacteriota bacterium
TTATTTTCATTTCTTTTCCTACTCCTGATGGAGTTGAGGCACTTGATGCACTTGAGCTTCCACTTGAAACAGTTACGTTTAGGGCGTCGTATTCTGAAGTTCCTGGTTTTGTGAAGAGGTCTTGCGAAAGACATTCTGCTGGATCTAATTTTACCGTATCTATTTCAATTACTTTTTTCTTTATTGTTTCTCCATATTTTCCAGCATCTTTTTTTGCTTCCTCCAAAGCCTTACATCCAGGAGCAGGCATTGCAAACACTGTTTGATAACTTGCATCTTCATGTTTTGTTGAAGCTAGACCCTGACCCTCTACTATTACCGTTACCTCATCACCTTCTTGATATTTCCATGTAAAATCCTTCACACCAACACCTGCTATTAGGGCTCCATCATTTTCTGCCAGTGGCGTTGTTTTATTATCTATTGGATTTGTTCCGTATTGATTTTCTATTTCCTCTGACATATCTGCCACATCATCTGCTGAAAACAAATGTATATCTGGTCCACATTTTGCTTTTTTTGTTTCTCCTATTCTACATTCCTTTGGTTTTTGTACGTTTTCTTCACTTCCTTTACAACCAGATCCCGTATATGAACCATCTGTATTTAAACATCCTACCAAATTAGGATCAGTCCATACTTGTCCAGTTGATTTATCTTTTTTTACACAATATGGTGTTGGGACATTCAAAAGTGCTTCAGAATCATAATCATAATTTACAGACATCAAGTCTGAACCAGCTTTACAATCTTCTGGATCTTCTTCATCTTCACAGTCTTCCTCGCTATCATATTCATTACAACATTCTCCAGTTTCTTCATATTCATCACAATCAGTACCATCACATGCATAATATTTATCTGGATCAAATATATTTGATTCATCTGATTTACAAAAAAGTTTATGCGTGCTTTCACTACAGGTTGCTCTAATTCCTGTATCTACACATTGTTTTAAAGTATAAAATCTTTTGCCACCTAATCCTCCTATTGTTGTGGTAGACGTGGATGTACTTGAAGAACCTGATGTATTAGTTTCTGTTTCAGTTTCAGAAGAAAAACCATCCACAATTATTGGACACTGTAATTCATTTTTATCAATTAGACATCTTGGAACAAAACCATCTTCACATCCGCTTTCAGCCTCTCCTCCTTCTGCTAGCTCATATTGCTTGCCGTCTTTCATGTCATATATGTAACAATAACCCTCTTCTTCATTACTGTTATCCCCACCTATTTTTACTGCATAACTATCGCCATCATTTGTTTTTCCCTCTTTTATGCCTTGATTAAATGGTTGATCAAACATTTCTGGATCATAATATAAACCTGCTTGTGCTTTTATTGCATTTTTGTGCAATTTATCCACATCATCATATGAATCTCCCTCCCTTTTTAAAAACCATACATAATATGCATCTTGTACATTTGCTAATCCTTCTACATCTGCACTCACCGTTAACTTTTCATTTGGTTTTGGATTTGGCGTAGAAAATCTCAATGATACTTTTGCTGTTTTTATCTTCCTATCTCCTGCATTTACTCCCTCAGCCATCGGTTTTAAGCTTTCTTGTACGTTTATATTTAAATCATTTTCTAGGAAGTCGTTTATGCCCTTTCTTGCTCCACTTCCACTAGGAGATCCAGGACCTCCTGGAATACCAAAAAATGAGCCTATTATACCACCTAAAAAAGCTTGTGACACCAAAGGCTCTCCCACAAGAATTATTACTAAAAATATTGCTATAAATAGTTTTGTATATTTTGTACTTTTTTGATTCATATTTTAATAAAAAACTATTTTCTCATCTATTATATCACATCTATTTTTATTCCCTAACTCCAAGCCCAATAACAAGAGAAGGGATAAAAAGCATAATTCCAATTATTAAAGTCATTTTTAATAGGAATAGTAAATATTCTGGTGCATTATGCGATACTGTAGCAAAGAAGCCTTTTATACCTGCTGTTTGAGCTTGAGGGTCTTTGTTTACGTCTATTTTTACGTTTGCTGTGAAGGTTTGGGAAGCGGTATCTTCTAGAGTTGCTCCAAAAGCTTGATTATGTGCCCATCTATCATCCATATCCATATCAATAGTTACTTTCACAGAAACACTAACATCTTTATCAGGCACAAAACTTATGACATTGTCAGTATCATATAATTCACCATCAACAAACCATTCATATTTTAGATTTTTTTGCTTATTTACAAAACTTGGGTATATTTGTGCTTTTAGAGTTACTGTTTTTCCTTTTATTGTTTCTAGGGTTGTTTTGGATTCGTCTAAAAATTTATTATCATCCAAATCTTCATACACTCCCAACACCTTCCAACTAGCCCCAACAACAGGAGTTATGAGTAATTCTGGATCTGTTACTTTAAAAACTCTCATTATTGATTGAGATTGGTTTTTGTCTTTATCTATATCACTTATTTGAGCTGTTACTGTTATTGTATCTCCTCCTAGTCCATTTGTTGGTAGTAGTAATACTCCTGTGTTTGTTTGATCTGAACAGTCTGGTGAAATTGATTCATTGCATGTATAGTTTTTTCCATTTACTTTCCATGAAATCATGTCTCCGTTGTATATTTTTTTGTCCTTATCACAATATTTTTTTCCAGAATCAGGCTTACATGTAGCCACTACTGCTATCACTTCATTATTCAATACTCTACATATTGTTTTATCTAATCCATCTACACATATTTC
>JALWAF010000112.1 GCA_027016355.1 Candidatus Moraniibacteriota bacterium
GTCCTATAATGTATTGACCTATTACCACAAAAAATAATTTTGTATTAAGTCAATTATTTGCATAGGCGTACGTGCAAATCCAAAAGGAACACCTTGTTCCAACGTTTCTACACGTTGAAACCCCCACGTCACAGCAATTGAAGCAATCCCCACTTTATTAGCCTCTCTAATATCTCCTAGTGTATCTGTAATAAAAATTGCATTTTTTGCTTCAACATTAGATTCTCGCAATATTTTTTCTAACTTTTTTTCTTTTGAGGGATTGGTTTCTACACCATAAATACTGCACATATTAGTGCATATATCATTATTTTCAAAAAAATCACGTATATTTTTTTCGCATCCAGAAGAAACTACAAAAGATTTTCCTATTTTTTGTACCTGTTCTGCAACAGCGCTCATACCATCTACAATTGGGAGTTTTATCAAATTATCATGAATTTTTTGACAATATTCTTGCACATCGAAATTTCCTAGCTCCAAACCAACATGATCATCTTTGTATACATTACCACTGTGAATATTGTAAAATTCCTTATCATCAATATTTATACTTAAAAAATCTGCGATATGATTTTTGTGAAAATCAAAATCATCTACAAATACTCCATCAAAATCAAAAATTATTATTTTATTATTCTTCATTAACTTTAATTATTTATATATGGTTTACCATCAAAAAATTCATTATCTATATCATTCTCTATTCTAACATACTCATTATAATCCCTGATAGCATAAGTCAAAATTGGTTTTTTATGTTTTTTGGCACTATGTGCAGGAAAACTATTAGGCAACATTTGAGCACGAATTGCAAAAAAATCTGGTTTATTATTACTTATAAGCCACCCTATATATAGGGACACGCGTTTTATCCATGAAACAACAAAATTATCATTCTTAAAATCTGTAAAATTTTGTCCACGAATTATTTCTGATTTATTTTTTCTAAACCACCTCATCACAAAAGGATTAAAGGAAGATATGGCAAAATCTCCATCATATTTTTTTAATGCAGAAGCAACTTTTTCACAAATTTCAAAATTAAAATATGATTTACTTTTTATTTCTATAACAATTGGTACCACCTCATCTACTAAATTCAACACATCTTCCAAAAGTAATATTTTTTGATTTGAGCTACCTAGAGTTAAATTTTGCATATTACTATATTTCATTTCAGACACCCTGCCGTTCACTCCTGTCATACGATTCAATGTCCAATCGTGAAAAACCACCAATTTACCATCAATAGTAAGTTGAACGTCCAATTCTATAGGATAACCAGCATCAATCGCTCTAGAAAAAGCAATAAGAGAGTTTTCTGCAACATCTCCATCATGTAATCCACGATGTGCTATTGGTTTTTGTGTCAAAAAATTTATATTTCTCATAATAATCCACTGTAAGCATCTCCCATAACATGCAAAAACCATGGAATAATAAAAATCAGTCCAATAAGTGGCAAAATAAATGTTACTGCTGAAGCAATAGCCGTTGCCAAAAATATTTTGCGAATCTGTTCAACGCTTTTATATATCGCATTTATTTTTGCATCTTGTTTTTCCAACTTTTGCAATATTCTTTCTTCTTCCATAATATTAAATTTAATACATTATACTTGTGCTATCATGCTACGTAGCATGATAGCACATTAGTTAAATATTTTTTGCGCATATTTTATTCAATACACATTCATCACATTTTGGTTTGCGTACGCATATCTTTCTTCCATGTGTTATACAATATTCATTCCATTTTAAATAATTCTTTGGTTCTATAATTTTACTCAATTCCCTACTCATTATAATAGGCGAATTAGCATTGCTGAGTCCAAATCTTTTAGTCAGTCTAAAAACATGCGTATCGACCGCTAATCCTTCATACTTCCCATATGCCTTTGCCAATACTAAATATGCGGTTTTATGTGATACTCCTCGCAATTTTAACAAATCCTCTAACTTATCTGGAACTTTGCCACCAAACTCACTATCAATAATTTTACCAGTTTCTTTTAAAGCTCGAGCTTTGGATTTATAAAAACCTGTAGAATACACTTCTTTTTCTAACTCACTAATATCAGCATTTGCATAATCTCTTGCAGTTTTATACTTTTGAAATAATTCCTTAGTAACCATATTAACTCGCTCATCAGTGCATTGTGCAGATAAAATTATACCAACCAATAATTCCAATTCATTGCTCCACTGGATAAACGGTCCGACTGTTTTATATTCTTTTTTAAGTAATTGTAAAATCTTTTTAACTTTCTCTTTTTTTGTCATATACTAATTGTTGCATAAAAATGTTATATTGACAAAGCTACTGTACACTGTTATGATGTAACACTGTTTTAAATAGCAGTTTAATTTATGTTTTTTAACAATCTTTCAAAATTTTAAAGGAGAATGCAAATGTCTACAAAAAATCCTACATTTACATCGATTCAATTAGTTGCTATCACTCTTATTGTACTTGGTATTGTTTTTGCCATTTGGCAATATCTGATTCCGCACATTATTACGAAATCACGCGTTGAAAACGCTGCGAGGATTGCCAGATCGCGAGATTTGAAAACTGGATACTGTTTCGAGGATTGCCTTGACTGGTGGAAAAATCCGATCTGCGTAAAACGTGATGTAGCCGAAAATGAAAGAGCCATTGGTTATATGGCAATTTCTGCAGGAAGAGATGGTAAATTTGGTACAGACGATGACTACCAAAACGTCAAAATTGACCTGAATAAATCCAAAATAATTGGAGAGTATATTGGAAAGAGAGCTCGACGAGGCTTTGAAGGATTTGTAGACGGTGTCCGCACACCCGACAAATTCAAAGATGAAGAAGGAACAGACGGAAGTCCTAGAAAGCCAGACGAAAAACGTGACTGGCATTTCTGGAAACATCACAATAATAACTAAAGGAGGTATTAAAAAATGCCTAGACAAAACGAGAAAGAATCGTTGCAAAAATTATTTACCTGCATTGGATTTGATATTGAATCTCCTGCGCTTGATTCGGCATTGGACTTAATTGCAATACAAATGCACAGCAGCAATGTAGAAACAGAATCTTTAATCCACAGACATGCCACTGTTGTGCTTGAAAAAGCTGCTAAAATACAACGATTAGAAGCATCCATTGAAAACTTGCAATCGACTCTTGATGATACAGGCGAAGAATTTCTCATTGCACAACAACAAATTAAGTCTCAAACAAAGGAACTCCTGAAAAAAGAGTTGAGATGCAATGAATATGAAGTTGAGGTACGTCGGCTGAAAGAAAAAAATAAACAGGCCTACAAATTACTTGGTCAAATGCATCATGAGATTACTACACGCAAGAAAAAAATGCGTATAACAGAGTATAATACCATGTTAGATGACATAGTGAAACATATAAACGGCATTATGCCAAAACAAGCAAGGAAAGAGCAAAAATTCTTCGGAATTCCTTACAGGAAAAAGAATCCTTAAGGAGTTATATGCCAGCTACAGAAATATTCTATAGCTGGTTTTTATTTATCTAAATTTTCAGAAATTAATCTATATGTAACATTTAATAATATTATTTACATTATTATTTGAACAAAGAATATACTCTTGACGCTTTTTTATTTATTTACTATTATGCATATATATGCGTAATTAAAACAAAATATATAATATGACCTACACTCAATGTCCCTCTTGTTATACACTTTTAAATGACACAATAAAATCTTTCAATAAACATCGTTGTGGCTTAGGACGCAAAAGAAAAAAACGACAAATCAATCAGAAGGAAATTATTCCCTCAAATGTATTTAAACCACAAGGAATTTCTTTAAAAAACAGTAAATTTATTACCCTCACCCCTCCCGAAATAGAGGCTATTCGTTTAAAAAATCTAAAAGGCCTTCAACAAACAGAAATTGCAAAAAGAATGTCAATTTCTCAAAGTACCTTAGCACGAACTCTCAATCAAGCCAATAAAAAAATTGCCATAGCCCTTATCAAAGGCTATACATTAAAAATTAATTATTAATCAAAAAATATGCTTACAAATTTACGAATTAAAAACTTTCCAATTTCTTTTTACTCTATAACTCTTGGTTTAGCTGGATTTACTGTTGCCTGGCAAAAAGCTGAATCTCTCTTAAAATGGAACTTTGGTCTTAGTCCAATTTTATTTGCTATAGTTATAATCTTATTTACACTCACTACCGTCATCTATCTTACAAAATGGGTTAAGTTTCCCAACGAAGTAAAAAGAGAGTTTAATGATCCAGTCAAAATAAATTTTTTTCCAATTATCGCTAAAATTTTACTCTTGCTCAGTATTCTTTTTATGAATATTCACTTTATGCAATATTCCAAACTCTTTTGGATATTGGGTGTAATCGCTCAACTTGGTTTTGGAATGACTATTTTAACTTTCTGGATGCATAAAGATCATTTTGAATTAAAACACATCAGCCCAGCAATTTTTATGCCGGTAGTCGGTAATGTTCTTATCCCAATTGCCGGAGTTGCTCATGCTCCTAAAGAGGTTTCCTGGTTTTTCTTTAGTGTTGGTCTAATTTTTTGGTTAGTACTTATGTCTATTGTCCTAAACCGCATTGTTTTTCACCAACCTCTCAAAGAAAAACTCATGCCAACTTTCTTTATCTTGATGGCTCCTTCCGCTGTTGGTTTTATTGCCTATGTTAAATTAACAGATACTATTGATATTAATGCTCGCATTTTGTATTATTTTTCAATGTTTATCTTCTTCCTTCTTTTGTTTCAATTTAAATATTTTAGCAAAATCAAATTTTACCTCTCTTCTTGGGCTTACTCCTTCCCTTTAGACGCCTTTGTTATTGCTTCTTTCTTCCTGTTACACAAAACTCATTGGGTGTTCATGCTTTCTTTTGTAAAATTTGCTTTTGTAATTCTTAATACTCTAATGATTTTACTATTACTTCGCACTATTAAAGCTATCGTCCGCAAAGAGATCTGCATTGAAGAAAATGATTAAAATCTATAAAATCTCAATGAATTTAAAACAAAGTGCAATTAAAGCAGGTGAAAATTTACAAAAAATGATACCAATATTAATTGGAGTATTACTGTTAGCAACATTAGTAAATAATTTAGCGCAACAATACTATAATAAATTATTCACTGGAGATTATTTAAAAGACACTTTCATCGGAGCTATTGCCGGAAGCTTATCATTTGGCATGGCTTTGACAAGTTATGTGATTGGGGGAGAATTTTCGCATAATGGAGTAAGTTTATTAGCGGTAACTGCTTTTATTATGACGTGGACAACGGTAGGAATAGCAATGTTGCCTTTAGAAGCAAAAATGTTAGGTACAAAATTTGCTATTTGGCGAAACATCTTAAATTTTATATTTGCAATTATAATTTCCATTTTGACAGTTTTAATTCTTAAAATGATTTCATAATTATGACTAAGAATAAAGAAACTCCAACTACTACAAAAAAATGGAAAGGAATACATATTTTTTGGAGTGTTGTGACTGTTGTTTACATTATCGTTTTTTTAGTTGCCAAACCTTTAGCAATAAAAAGTTTACAAGAAACAGGAATAACTCTATTAAAAATTTTGCCAATTTTTGTTTTAATTTTTGTGATAATGGTATTGAGTAATTTATTTTTAACACCAGAATTAGTAAAAAAACATTTTGGCAAAGAGGCGGGCTTGAAAGGATGGATTTATGCTCTACTTTTTGGAATTTTGGTAGCCGGGCCTCCTTATGTTTTATATCCAATGTTGAAAAATATGAGAAAACATGGTTTAGAGACAAAATATATGGCCACTTTTTTGTATAATCGTAATGTTAAAATTCCTCTTTTACCAGCAATGATATATTATTTTGGTTGGCAGTATACAGCAGTAATGACTATATTGGTAATAATTTTTTCTGTTTTTAATGGATTGATTTTAAATGTAATCAATATCCCTAAGACAGAGCTCACAAAACATAATATTGGTACATAGGATTTTTCTAATAGTGCAATTTATTATCAATACAGTTTTTATAACTCTATATTCCCTATAGTTTGAAAACTTACGATTTTCAAACTATCCTTTCTCACATTTTGATATTTCCCATGTTGGTTGTTTATTCTAAGTTAAAAATCAGATTAAAAAATAACTCTCTTACATTTTTTTATCATATAATTTAATATTACCAACTTCCGCCACCGCCTCCACCAAATCCACCACCTGATCCACCCCCACTAAATCCACTGCCTCCCGAACCTGCAGAAGAAGGACTTGATGAAACTGCTGAAGATGCTGTATCGCCAAATGAACTTAAGCTATCAGCAAGTACCACAGAACTAAATGCCTGACCAGTTGAATCTTGATACCAATCCGGTTGCTCATTGTAAATATCTTTAAATTGCTCCGCCCACTCTCTTTCCACACCAAAAACCATCGCGTAAGGTAAAAGTTTTTCAAAACGTTCAGGATTCTTTTTTGGTGCATTATGAAATTTTATTCTATCTTTTTCTGCGGTTTCTAAATATAATTTTAATCCTAACAATTTTTCTTTCATTTCTACACCAGATTTTGTTCTGTGACCCATAATAATTGCAAAAACAATCAACATTACAAAATTAATTATTGCAACAACAATAGCAATTCCTCCAAAAAATGCTGTCAAAACACCCAAAACAATCGACTGCAATATTGCAACAATTATAAACATAGCGCCTCTGTAATCTGATTCTTTTGGCAAAAAACCCTTTTCTTTAATTTGTTCTAATGTTTTACTTTGTAATTTATCGACTTTTGTGTAAAATTTATCTTCCAAATCATCAGTTGTTACTACACCATTCTTACCATAAGAAAATAGATATTGTAATAAATCTTCCTCCTCATCACTTAGAGTTTTTTGATTTTTTTTATCATCATCTACTTTATAAAAAGTATACCTAGTACTTTTGAAAACTGTTCCGACTTTTTCTTGCTTTATTTTGATATATCCCTTAATAGCTAATTGAATTATCATTGCTGATATATCTTTTGTTTTTAATGTATTATTTATAACTGCACTAACTTCGGCAACCGATAAATTTTCTGGCACATCATAATAAGGCACGATTGTCCCGCTACCCTGAGGGTCTCTGCCATATCTCCGCCAGGTATTAAATGCCCACACAAATACAACAATAGGCAAAAATGCAATCCAGTTGTCCGCTAAAAACCACATTATTTTTTGAATAAAACTAGGTTTATATATAACTCCTTTTACTAATCCAACAACAATGGTTGAATCTTCACCAGAAACTACAGTATTAAAGTTAAATGAAGCATGCATATCATCTTGTGAAACAATAACGCATTCCCTCATACTTCCATAATTCCCTTGAAAACATTTTAATTTTGTGTTACCAGGTGAATTAACATCCGCAGTAACATTCATCATGTCTACTGGCCAATCATCACCTGTAACATTCCAATAAAATTCATCATGGTCTTCAAAATAATTAATAGCTCCTTTTACACTATATTTTATCTTATAAGTATGTTTGCCTGTAATCGTCCTATTAGCATCTCCTATTTTTATCTCCAAATTTTTGTTTTTTTTGCTTTTTTTGTAATGTGCTTTATTACCATCAACAAATACCTCTATATCAGTAATTTTGATACTCCTCATGCCAATATCAGTTTTGTATTTAATTGGAATAGTGCGAAATATCCCATGTCTCTGAACATCTCCAAAATCATATACAATATTTTCTTCAATATTTACACTCGCATCTGTATTAATTATAATGTCACTATGAAAAGATAATATATTTTCCGCATATACATATCGTGCAGAAAATACACAAAAAATAATAATGGCGCTAAAGATAATTTTTTTCATATAAACAAGTTATTGATAATTATCTCCATTATACACAAAGTCCGACTTAGGGTCGACCCTAAGTCGGACTTTATTGATTATCAATTATTTCATTCCCAATTTATCATTTATAATTCACAATTTGTCATTAAATCCTTGTCCCGTAATTGTTTATGATAAGTAATCGCAAATCTATGTGCCTCTTCTCGCAAATTTTCTATCACGGTCTTGTCTTTAATAAGTTTGCTATCAACGCTGATAACCTTGCTTTTATAAATATCTAATTTTTTACGTGTCGGACCTTTTGCTACAGCTATAACTGGGATTTTAATATCCAACTTTTGCCATAAATCATCTGCCATATTTATATGTCCTTTACCACCATCAAGAATAATCAGATTTGGCACACCCCAATCCTCCAAATGATTAAGTCTTCTTGCTAGTACTTCCCTCATTGCTCCCACATCATTTATACCTTCTATTGCTTTGACTTTAAATTTTCTATAAGATTTTTTGTCAGATACACCACCGACAAACACAACCATAGATGCTACCATATATTCCCCACTAATATGCGATATATCATAAGCCTCAAAACGTGCATCCGAAGGTCCAGCCTTCGGAATTCCAAAGGCTGGACCTTCGGTTTTTTTCATAAGAGCAACATCATTTATATGTTCCAGTGCAAAAATTTGTTTTTTTATTTTTTGGGCTTTTTCAAATTCTTCATTTTTAGCATAACTCTTCATATCTCTATTCAAATCCTTGAGAAGTTTTTTCTTTCTACCTGAGAGAAAGAGTGAGATATTGCGCATATTTCTTTTATATTCACTCACTGTAATTGCCCCATCGTACGGACCTGGACATAGTCCGATTTGATATGACAGGCAACCTTTTTCACTTTTTTCATTTCGATTGTGAAATGGAAAAATTTTACGAATAATTTTTAGCGCTATCCTCATCTGATCACGAGAAGTGTATGGACCAAAAATTTTACCCTTTTTATAAATATTAGTTTGAAATTTTT
>JALWAF010000113.1 GCA_027016355.1 Candidatus Moraniibacteriota bacterium
TTGTATGATGTTATACCTTTCTGCTTCTTTTTTTGTCATTGTTATTGTGTTTCCCATAGTATTGCTTGTTTATTAATTAACAAACGATACTAGCATATTTTTGCAAGTATGACATTTTTATTTGGTAGCTAGTATGACATTATCATGTACAACTAACAGGTCCAACCTAGGGTCTGCCCTAGGTTGGACCTTTCTGAGTAGTGAAACAACCTACCTAACGGCTAGCAAGTTAATTGCATTTCTGCACCATATCATAAACCCTCTCTCTGAGAGAGTGTTTTGGTGAGAGCTCTACAAAAACACACTCTCAATATGTTTAATTTGAGGCTTTTTTTCTCCATCCACAAATAACACACTGATAGCATCAATTCTCCAATTAGCATCCCAAAGTTCATTTTCTTTGATATAAACCTCAGCAATTCTGTTTAACTTATTTAATTTTGATTGTGTAATTTGCCCCTCTGGCAACACGTCAATTTCATCTTTTGTAATTTTGCGACTTTTCACTTCCACAAACACAATAGTATCATCTTTTTTATCTTGTGCAACAATATCAATCTCCCCAATTCTTCTGCCTTTCCTATTGCACCAATTCTTCTTAAGAATTTTGTGTCCCTGCTCTTTCAAAAACTTCTCAGCCACACGTTCCCCATCATAACCCACACTATTTTTATTTAATTTAAATATTCCCATATCGTAAAAATAAATTTAATGAACAATTTTGTCAATGGACTACCAAATTTGTCCAAAATATAAACACTCTAACAATTTCAACTAACCCCCCTTACATTAAAAAATTATTTTTTATCCGCATTACCCCAAAACATTTTGAATTGTTCGATATGTGCTTTAGCAACAGTTTTATTGTCTATCATGATAACAACTGGAATTTCTGTATAGATAAATAGCAATGTTTTATCACCATAAACAGCAGATCCTAATGGATTTATAAAATCAATTGGTAAATATTTTATATCTATATTTGTGCGTTTTTTGGTTTCTTTTGTCTCTAGCTCTGATTCCCTACCATGTGAAGCAAGTAATTTTATTTTATTATTTTTTTGGTTTCTTATTTTATCAAAAGTCCTAAGTTCTTGTCCCATAAATTTGTAAAAATTTACACCACCTGCCATTAAAACATATATTGTTTTATTTTTTGGCATTTGCTCCATCGCTTCTAAGTGAGCTGTCTGAAATCCATCTATTCCCTCATAGGTTAAGACATCTACACTTGTTTTATTTTTAATATTTTCTAATTCTGGAACAATATTTTGTGCCAATAAGAACTGTCGTTCCTTTTCTTTTAAAATGCGATTGATATTAGAAGCTTTAAAATACTTCACACCTCTCTTATTCGACTCAATAACCAATTTTTCTCGCACCAACTTATCCATCGTGCTATAAACTACATTTCTATGTAATCCTGTTTCTTTAATAATTTTTCCAGCTGATGTAATACCAGTCTTGAGTAATGCTAAATAAACGTTTGCCTCGTGTTTGGAAAATCCTAACTTTTCTAAATTGTTGATTATAATTTGTTTTTTCATATACACAAATCGTATCATTTTTTGAATAAAAAGTAAAACAAAAATACTTTATTTAATTATTATGTTATCTCGTTTTTTAGCTTATTTGCTATATTTTTAATACTTATTTATATTATTGTCATCCCAAAGGGTTGACAATAATATAAATACGTGCTATAGTACCTATAATATCAAAGATTAATATCCATGGAATTTACTATCTTGATATTTTAATTAATTAACTGATTTACATTATGAATATTTACATTTTGGTAACTATTTGGACAATTGCTACTCTAGCCTTTGCAACAGGAACAGCTCTGCTTGCAAAACGCTATGGCGTACACTGGCTTATTGGATTATTTGCAGTATCAGCATCATTAGCTGGCATTTTATCAAATAAAATGGTGATATTTGGTCCTTTAACGCTACCTGGTGGAGTACTTTTATTTTCGATGACATTTTTTATTACTGATATAATTTCTGAAAAGTGGAATAAAACACTTGCACAACAAGCAGTTTTTGTAGGGCTTATATCATCTATACTGATTACTATTGCAATATATATTGTAATCATGTGGCCTGGTGCACCATTTGCAGTTGAGCAATCTGAAATTTTTGCACAGGCATTAGGAATGACGCCTCGTATTGTACTTGCTGGTCTTGTGACATATCTTATATCACAAAACGTTGATGTATTCTTATTTCATACCATAAAATCAAAAACTGGAACCAAACATCTCTGGTTAAGGAATAATGGCTCTACAATTATTAGTCAGTTACTAGACACCAGCATCTTTACGGCACTCGCATTCTATGGAATATTTCCAATATTTCCTGTAATTATCAGTTCTTGGCTGGTCAAAGTATTGATTGCAGCATTTGATACACCCTTTATTTATATTGCAAGTAGTGCAATGGATAAAATAAAAAATGTGTCAGGTACGCACCAATCATAAAATTTATAAAAAGCCCATTGCAAAATGGGCTTTTTATAACAAACTCAATTAACTTATAAATTTATCCTATGAAAGATATAACATTACAGCAAATTGGAAATTATAGTGATAAAAATAAAGTAAAAAAATATTATGAAATTGTTAAAAATAATATAGAAAATGAAACTAGTGGTGTTGATGCTAATGTGTTTAATTATTTGAAAAAGACATTACCCAAC
>JALWAF010000114.1 GCA_027016355.1 Candidatus Moraniibacteriota bacterium
CCCTCAGTCTTGCAACTAGTTCTTCAAATTCAAACGGTTTTACTAAATAATCATCTGCTCCGATTGTGAGTCCATTTACCTTATCCTCCGTTGTATCTTTTGCACTAAGTATCAATATCGGTACGTCAATATTTTTTTCACGAATATCTGCACATATTTCTTCACCTGATTTACCAGGTAACATCATATCTAATATTACAACGTCAAACATCTTATAATTAATTAAAAAAAATCTTTCACCTTCATCACCACGTAAAAAATGCTCCACCAAAAAACCTTCTTGTTTAAGCCCTCTAATAACAGATTTTGCTAGTACTCTATTGTCTTCTATAAACAGAATTTTCATACTGAATACTAATAAATATTAATTACACACTTACATAAATCCGTGAGGCGTCCTCAGAAAAAATGATATGCAAACAAATTTTGAAAATTATAATTTTTGCAAGTTTTACATACGTTCCTTAAAATCATCAAAAATCTAAACCAAAAAGCAAAAAACTAAATGTAATAACAAAAAATATATAAGCTATAATAACAAACAGTACAGATTTAATAATTTTTTTATCTATTACTAATTTTATTAGTATTGGCAACAAAACAAGTGGGTATATCAAAAGAAAAGCGCTTGCAAATAATCCACCTACCTCTTCAGCACCTATCACAAGTATAAATACAGCATAAAAAAAATATATCAAATAGAATCCAATTTTTATCCTTTTTTGATTTTTCTCACTCATTTTATTATCAGAAGAAACTTCATTCATTTTTTTATCTTATTTTTTACAATTTCATAATATCAAAAATAACTTGCATTTACAACAAAAAACAACCTCGATGGGTTGTTTAAGATTGCTCCGAGGGTCGGATTCGAACCGACGACCAATTGGTTAACAGCCAACTGCTCTACCGCTGAGCTACCTCGGAATATATTCTATTGTTTAGTTACAGATATGATTATAATGCAAAAAACAAAAAGATGCAAGTGTTTGAGATGTGCATCTTTTTGTACTATACATATACTATTATGCATTACCTTCTTGTGCGGAAACATTTTCCATAATTCTGCGTTCAACTTCATCTTTCATCATATGTACTAATTTATTTGTGGCTTGTTCTACGTATTTTGCCTTATCCGTTGCTGCATTTAAACCTACTTGAAATATACGTATTTGTTCTTCATCAGTTGTCATATCTACAACTGTTTGACGTATAATATCTTCATAGTCTCCCATGTATTCACTTATTTTTTCATCGGCAAACAATTTTTGTTCTGCAATTGCTACTACTGCCTTAGACTCTTTGGACCAATCTACTTCAACATTATTTACATCTGCACCAAAAGCTCCAGTAACTGAATCCTCTAAATCACGAGGATCATTTCCTTCAATTGTTATAATTGGGTCTCCTTCAATTAATGTAGAATTTATATCTTTATCAATATCAACAAATGCTTTTTTTACATCTCCTTCAAAATCATCATCACTAATATTAATAACTTTTTCTTCAAATTTTGGTTTTTTAGATTTTGGTTGCATCACAGGTTCTCCTATTGGCATAATTTTATATTTAATTATTTAGTAATCCTTCAACTTCTCAACTATATCATTATCACGAATTTTTTCCAATGCCTTTGCTTCAATCTGTCGTATACGCTCACGTGTTACACCAAATTCCTGTCCTACTTCTTCCAATGTATGTGTTACTCCATCTTCTAATCCAAATCTAATTTGTAATATTTTTTGCTCTCGTGGTGATAAGTCTTCCAATACTTCACTGATATGCTCTGTGAGCAATGTCCGTGATGCTCCTTGTTGTGGTGCTATTGATTCTGTGTCTTCGATAAAATCACCTAACACACTATCATCATCACTATCTCCTACAGACGTCTCAAGAGATACTGTTTCTTGAGAAATTTTTTGAATATGCCTCACTTTATCAACTTCAAGATCCATCTCAGCTGCGACTTCTTCGGGTAATGGCTCTCGTCCAAGCTCCTGTACTAACTGACGCACAATTTGCATATATTTATTGATAGTTTCAACCATATGTACTGGGATACGAATTGTACGTGACTGATCAGCAAGTGCACGTGTAATAGCTTGACGAATCCACCACGTTGCATACGTCGAAAATTTATATCCTTTGTGATAATCAAACTTTTCCACAGCACGAAACAGTCCAATATTCCCCTCTTGAATAAGATCAAGCAATGAAAGATTAGATGAACGTCCTACATATTTTTTGGCAATTGATACAACAAGTCGCAAGTTTGCTTCTGTAAGTAGTTGTCTCGCTGATTCATCCCCCTTCTCAATTGCTTTTGCAATTGTCACTTCCTCCTCACGTGTAAGTAATGGTACACGACCAATTTCTTTGAGATACATCTGCACCAAATCAGCTGCATTTCCCTCACTTGCTGCTGCTTCTTCTATAAGTAATACATCTTTTTTCTTTTGAATACTTTTGCCATGTTTTTTATTTTTAATATCTTGTGGAGTTTCCACTTGCAAAATATCATCAGAATTCACAATATCAATACCTCTACTTTCTAGTTCTTCATAAAATGCTTCCAACCCACCAAGATCTCTTTCAATATCAGGCATTGCGTGCATGATTTCATCTTCTGTTACAAACTTCCGAGTTTGTCCTAAACTCATCAATTCTTCTAATTGCTTTGGTAACTTACTTTTTACTC
>JALWAF010000115.1:0-6046 GCA_027016355.1 Candidatus Moraniibacteriota bacterium
GTTTAATACGTATGAGTTGATTTTGAGTTTCTTCCCAATAACTAAAGATACCTGGCCACGGAAAAAGTGCTCGATATCGATTGTAAATTTCCTCTGTTGTTTGTGTCCATTGAATATGACCATCTTCACGGTCAATTAATTGACATAAAGTTGCCTGAGTTGAATCTTGGGGGATGGGTGTAATTTTACCTTCTATCCAATCATGTGCCGTTTTGACTAAAAGTGAAGCACCAATTTTTGATAAACGTTCAAGAAGTTCATCTGCCTTTTCATGATCTTGAATCTCTGTTTTTTGCTGCGCTAAGATGTCTCCAGTATCTAAACCTTTGTCCATTTTCATTATTGTCACACCAGTTTCTTTGAATCCTAGAAGTAATGCGTTTTGCACGGGCGATGCACCTCTGAGTTTTGGTAGCAGGGAAGCATGTACATTAAGTGCACCAAAGCGTGGAAGTTCTAATATTTCTTCGGGCAAAATCTTTCCATAAGCTGAAACAATAATAATATCGGGTTTTATATCTTTGATTTTAGCAATAGCTTCAGCATCTAATTTATATGGTTGTAGCAAGGATATATTATTTTTTACGGCAAATTCTCGTACAGGATTTGCCGCAAGAGTTCTGTGAATACCTGATTTTTTACGTCCGATTTTTTTATCAGGTTGTGTTATAATGTGTAGTTTTTTTAAATCAACATGTTTTTTTATTTCTTGTAATATGTTTCCAGCAAAGATGCCTGTGCCCATAAATATAACACGCACCTTTTTTGAATCAAAAACAGCTTTTGTTTCTACATTGTTTTGTGATGTATTAATTTTGTTTTGTTTAACATTCTTTTTGATGCTAGTTTCATTATTATGAATGTTAATATGAGTTTCTTTGGTTTGGTCGTTTACATTTATGTGTTTTGTTTTTGGTACTTTTTTTATTCCTGATACTTTATTCATATTTTTAAGTAATATTTAATGTTTCACGTATATTTGTTTGTTGTTTATATCTGTCAGTCATGAGAATGCCATTGATATGGTCAATTTCATGTTGACAAACTACTGCAAGCAATCCTTTTGCTTCGAGTGAGCGTTTTATATTATTTCTATCCAAATAATCTACAGTGACTTTTTGATGTCGGATTATTGGCAGTTCTTTGCCAGGCACACTTAAGCACCCCTCTGTAAACAATATCTTTTCTTCAGATTGATATGTTATTTGTGGGTTGATTAGCACCAGCTCTTGATCCTTCGTTTTAATAACTACAACACGTTTTGAAACGTTAACTTGAGGTGCCGCAAGTCCTATGCCTTTTTCTACATCCATCGTAACAAACATTTTATCAATGAGTGTTTGTATATCTGCACTAGTAACATCAGTGACTTTTGATGCTTTTTGTGATAGCACAGGATTTCCGATATGTGCAATATCCATATTGTCACTTTCTTTTTTATGTTTTAGCATAACTATATTATGCTTCATTTATGGCAAAAGGTCAAAAAAAATGTTATACTAGTGATTGTAAATTGAAACTACTGAAGAAATACATTTTGTCATTTCGACTGTAGCGAAGCGAAATGGAGAAATCTCTAAACTAATAAAATTAAGTTATTTTTAAAATTTTTAGATCTCTCGACTTCACTAGCGTTACGCTCGAGATGACAAAAATTTTAATTCTTCAGTGATTTATAAATTGTAAATATATAGACGTATGAGAGATATTAGTAAATTACGTAGAAGTAGAAAATTTCGAATTGGTATTATAATTGTTTTGCTTATTGCTGCAGGAGCAATCTTTTTCTTATGGGAAAAAGCACGTATCGCTGCACTTATTGCAATTATTGCACTTTTGGCAGCACTAGGTCTTGAAGCAACACAAAATGATTGGGATTTAGGCAAGGCAATACAAACAGGATCAATGAGTGAAGCAAAAATCCAAAGAGATGATAGTGGAAATCTTATCATGGGCGCAATGTGCAATCCTGATGAAGATTTTGATTATAATTGTGATGACTTCGCAACACAAGAAGAAGCACAAGCAGTATATGAAAAATGTGCAAAAAACGGACTTGATATACACGGACTTGATAGAAACAATGACGGCGTAGCCTGCCAAAGCCTTCCTCATAGAAAATAATTATAAAACTTTGAACTCAAACAACAAAATTTATTAATCTCTTAACATCAACATTATCATGGAGCTAAAAGAACTATTAGAATTCATTGATTTGGAAAACAAGAGACTAATTGAAAGATTTGGCAAGAATTCTTCCACACAACAAGAAAGAATTTTGGCAAGAACTGTCAAATTGACCGAAGAGTTAGGCGAATTATGTAATGAAGTTTTGGCATTCAACGGCGATCAAAGACAGGAGAAATTAGATAGGCACGGTAAAAATAATCTACCTAATGAATTCGCCGATGTCATAATCACCACATTACTTCTTGCCAAATCAATGAATGTTGATGTTAAAGAGGCATTAATAAATAAAATAGAAAAGATTAATAAAAGATATGAGTAAGTCTCAATGGGATGTTGCCACTTTCAGCAAAACAAAAGAGAAGCCATTTTTTTGTGTTGCCCCACCCTTGCAACAACACTGTATATGCGGCTCGCTCTTGCCATCGCTCACCCAAATTGCTTAGGCTGATAATTTTGGTAGAATAATTATATCAACCAGTGACTTTGCATATACTGAAACGTTATATAAAATTTTTCAAAAAACAGAATCCTTTATTAATTAATATTTTTTTATAGTCATGAAACAACGAATTAATCCAAAAAATTCTGCAAAAATTATGGGGGCATATTCACATGGTTTAAGAGTAAATGTTGGTGATTCCGAAATGATTTTTGTAACTGGGCAAATCGCCATGGATAAAGATGGTAATGCGATTGCTCCAGGTGACATAGAAAAACAGACAGAATTTGTATTTGAGAGCATTCAAAATATTTTAAAAGAGACAAACGCATCATTAGACGATGTTGTAAAGGTTGTAATTTATGTTACAAAAATAGACGACTTTTCCAAGATATCTCCAATCAGGAATAAATATCTAGTTAATTCTAAGCCAGTGAGTACACTTGTTGAAATTAACAAAACAGTAAAAGAAGGTTGTGATATAGAAATTGATGTAATTGCAATAAAGAAAAAATAAAATTTGTTTTCTTGCTATTGCTACAAAAAATTTTTGTATATCCTCAACATTAAATTGTATTTGCCGGATCGATATCAATTGTCCATTTAGTGTTTTGGGATATTAAAAAGTCGTGTAGGGGTGCTGGGATTGTATTGTTTTTAATTTTTATGATTATTTGTTTACGATATTTTGTGCGTATTTTATTTATTAATGGGTCATGTGGTTCTGATATGATTACGTTTTCATCTTTTTTGCATAATTCCGACAGGTTTTTGTATGCGTCTTCTACAATTTTTGTTACTTCTTTTTTTGCTGTGTCTTGATACACTAATTTAATTAATTGTGTATAAGGAGGATATGCCAAAATTTTTCGTAAATCTAATTCTTCTTTATAAAAATCTTCAAATTTATATTTAATTGCATATTGTACTGTTGGGTCTTCGGGTTGAAATGTTTGGATGATTGTTTTGCCACTGCCAGCTCTGAGTCCCATTTGTACGATAAAAGCAAAGGCTTTTTCATTTACGTCATATTCTGGCAAGCTGAGTAAATGATCTACATCAATAATTGCAGAAAGTGCAATGTTATTATTGTTCCAGCCTTTTGTAATCATTTGTGTTCCTATCACAATATCAATTTTACCTTCGCTGAAATCTTTGTAGAGCTTATTGTGCGCGCCTGTTTTTTTCATTGTTGAACTATCTACTACGACTATACGAGCTTTGGGGAATGTCTTATTGAGTTCTCTTTGAATTTTTTGTGTTCCTATGCCTATATGCTCAATTGGAGCTTTACACTTAGTACATTTACGAGTAGTTTTTTGTTTGTAATTACAATGAGTGCAACTGTATTGACCCTTTGAGACACTGACCAAGGCGCGTGTACATGTTGGACATTTAGCAACTTCACGACATTTTGAACATACTGAAAAAGCACTCATTCCTTGTCTATTTACAAAAAGTAAAACCTGTTTTTTATCCTTTAAAGCATATTTAATATTTGAAATCAAAATTCTAGAAAGTGGAGATTTATTTTTATCCCATCTTTCTTTTTTCATATCAACGACTTCAATTTTGGACTTTTTTGGATTATTTAGTGATATAAACTTTGTGCCAGTTTTGTGTTCTTTGTGATAGAAATCTACAACTCTGGGAGTAGCGGATGTCATGATGTGATTACAATTAAATTCTTGTGCTAATTTTTGAGAGGCTTTGCGAGTATCAAATAGGGGATTGTGTTCCCATTGTTTGTGGTTTATATCGTGAGCTTCATCTATCACCACAAGTCCCAAATCATTGAAAGGTGCAAATAGCGCAATTCTTGTACCTATTATAATTTTTATTTTGCCAGACTTTATATCACGCCAATGTTTATAAAATTCACCCTTACCTAATTTACTGTGCAAAATAACTGTCTCGCTAGCAGGGAAGAAGTGACGAATAAATGCGCTAAAGTAAGGTGTTTGCAAAAGTTCGGGCAATAAGTATAAAACTTGCTTGTTATTTTTTACTACCTCTTGCATAAGAGAAAAGAGTACAGAAAATTTGTCAGATTGATTGGTAATGTGCAGGAAATATTTATCGAAAGAGTTTAAAGAAGAATTTGAAATAGTAGAAATTATCTTTTTTTGCTGGGGTGTGGTGGTAATCTTTTTTTGTTTAGTTTTTTGGGCAACTATGCTACCACGCATTTGTGTGCGTTTTGGCAAAAAATGCTTAAGCACAATTCCCATAGGTGAGAGGTAATAATCAGAAATAAATTCAGCCAGGTGTAGTTGCTCTATGGTAAGAAAATCTTTTTCTAAAACTCTAGCAATTGGACGTAATTGAAAATTGCTTTCACGAGGAAAATCCTTACTACATCCTGTGACAACTCCTTCAACCCGACGCTTACCAATAGGAACTTCCACAAGCGTACCAATAAACAATTCATCTCGATAAGTATAAAAAAATGACTGATCACGAGTTAGAGCAATTCGTGTCATTGGCGCCACTAAAATAAGAAATTTTTGAGTGTCTTTTTGCATGTAATCATTGTAACACAATTTACTTGAAAAACATTAGTTTTATTGATATTGTTAAGGTAATAATTTATTGAATTATATTTTTATGCAGAGAAAGATTTTTATTGGAATTGATTTGGATGAGCATGTTAAAAAGATGCTTGTTAAGTCTGTGAGTAAATGGCACAATTTGCCTATTAAATGGCACAAAGAAGAGAGTTTGCACATTGCACTTTTGCCTATTGGGTGGGTAAATGAAGATGATGTTTTTAAAATTTCTGATGCATTAGAGATGGTTGCTAATGATGTTAATACTTTTACTATTAATTTTGATAAAATTTTGACAGTTTCAAAAAACAATTCTGATAATATAAAAGAAGCTCAATTAGTTAGATTAGAAGGGGATGCTAGTGAGGAATTAAAAATTCTTTTTGAAAAGATTGAGGAAGAATTAGGCTTGCCCGTTGTACAAAAAAAACATTTTAAACCTTTGGTTACACTTGGACGAATGCGGGCAAAGAAGTGGAAAGAATTGGAAGAGTATCCAGACATTAACATTGATTTTCCCGTGATGATGGATGTATTTCACATTACACTTTTTGAAAGTGTACAAATAGATGGTAAGTGGCAAGTGGAGCCTGTACGTATGTTCGAATTAAAATAATTTTTTGATATAAATATACCTTCATAGGTAAGGTCCAACCTAGGGTCGACCCTAGGTTGGACATTTAGTAAAATGAACACAAATCCGCAAGTTTATATTTTTGGTACACGTATTGATAATTTATTCAAAAAAGAAATTTTGGATAAAATTGTTAATTTTGTTGGTCAAAAAAAGTTTCATTATATTGTCACATTAAATCCTGAAATTTTATTGAAAACAAGAAAAGATATTTCATTTCAAAAAATTGTAAAT
>JALWAF010000115.1:6056-8809 GCA_027016355.1 Candidatus Moraniibacteriota bacterium
ATTCTGATTTGAATGTTTCTGACGGAATTGGTATAAAATTTGCTTTTTGGCGATATGGACATAAATTAAAATCTCGCTATACAGGAATTGATTTGATGTGGGATGTTTTGGAAATAGCAAATAGAGATAATTTACAGATATTTTTGCTTGCAAATGAAAATGGACTTAGTTCTTGGCAAGAAACTGCTAAATCAATCAAAAAAGCATATCCAAAACTAAAAATAAAAGGTCAAAATGTAAATCACAATAATTGTTTTGATACTACAAGTATTAAAAGTGATATATTATTTACTAATTTTGGTGCGCCACTACAAGAAAAAATTCTTGCAAATGTCAAAAAAAACAATTCTGTATCACCCAAACTCGGAATCGGAGTAGGCGGTTCATTTGATTATATTACGGGAAGAGTATCTAGAGCGCCTGAACTAGTATGTAATTTGGGACTAGAATGGTTATATAGATTAATTAAGCAACCAAATAGATTTAAGCGTATTGTAAATGCTGTTGTCATTTTTCCAATCATTGTATTATTTACTAGTAGAGGTAGACAAAAATGCAAATAAATGCTATAGTTGACTGTATTGTTTTTAAATTAATTATAGATAAATATGGAACATTTGCAAAAAAATAATCGTATAAATAATATTGTATCTATTCCACTAATTGGCATTTTAATTTTTCCTTTTTTGCTACTTGATATATTTGTTGAAGCTTATCATAGAATATGTTTTCCGCTTTATGGAATTCCTATTGTGGAAAGATCAAAGTATTTGATTTTTGATAGATATAAATTAGATTATTTAAATAATACACAAAAAATAAATTGCACATATTGTGCTTACATAAATGGTTTGTTAAAATACATTACAGAGATTGCTGCTCAAACAGAATTATATTGGTGTGCTATCAAACACAGTAAAAAAGATGCAATTTATCCAGAGCATCAGAAAAACTTTATAGATTATGGGGATTCAGTAATTTTTAACAAAAAGTATAAACAAAATTTAACTACTTTAGAAAATAAACATGAATAATAAAAAAGAAGTCCGCGTACGGTTTGCACCATCTCCAACTGGAGAATTACATATTGGTAGTTTACGTACAGCTTTGACAGATTTTTTGTTTGCCAAAAAAAATGATGGTACATTTATTTTGCGTGCAGAAGATACTGACAGAAAGAGATTTGTGGAAGGCGCTACAGAACGTCAATTACGTGACTTGGCATGGGCAGGCGTAACTGTTGATGAAGGAGTTGTTTTGAAAGATGATAAAATTACAGAGGTTGGTGATTTTGGACCTTATACGCAATCAAATCGTAAAGAAATTTATGCAAAATATGTACAACAACTTATAGATGAAGAAAAAGCATATTATTGTTTTTGTGATGCGGATAGATTGCAAAAAATGCGTGAAGCACAGCAAGCACAAAAAATTGCCCCAAAATATGATAGAAAATGTTTAGATTTATCAAAAGAAGAAGTAGAAGGAAAAATTCAAGCAGGAAAGGATTATGTTGTGCGTTTTAAAATTCCTGAGGGAAAAACTGTTTTTACAGACTTGGTTTATGGAAAGATTGAAGTAGACAATAGTACACTTGATGATTTAATTATTATGAAGTCAGATGGTTTCCCGACATATCATTTAGCTGTAGTTGTCGATGATTATTTGATGAAAATTTCACATATCTTCAGAGGTATGGAATGGCTTGCAAGTACTCCAAAACATGTTTTATTATTCGGAGCGTTTGGATGGACTGATGAAATGCCGGAATTTTGTCATATGGCAAATATTTTGAACAAAAATAAGAAAAAATTATCTAAGCGAGAGGGAAGTGTGTCAGTAGCAGATTTCCGTGCTGAGGGTTATCCCAAAGAAGCAATTATAAACTTCATTGCACTTTTAGGCTGGAATCCAAAAACACAGCAAGAAATTTTTACAATGCAAGAATTAATTGAACAATTTGATACTGCCAAGATGAATAAGGCTGGCGGTGTGTTTGATTTGGACCGACTTGCATGGATGAGTAAAGAACATATCAAAAAAATGAGTGTCCAAAAAATTTATAAAGAAAGTTTACCATTTTTGCAACAAAAAGATTATTACAAAAATGCACCAGAAGAAAATAAAACGGAGGACTATATAACAAAAATTATTGCAGTAGAGCAAGATAGATTAGAAAATTTTGCAATGGTTGGACAAGATAACCAATTCTTTTTCAAAGATTCTGTTAAATTAGACAAAGAACTTTTGCGTTGGAAAGACAACACAGATGAGCAAACAAAAACTGCTTTAGAAAAAGCATATACTATTTTGAGTGATGTATCAGAAGAAAATTGGACTCGTGAAAATTTAGAAAAAATATTAATGGATGCAGCGGGGGATAAACGAGGGGATTTCTTATGGCCACTGAGAGCTGCTCTTACAGGAGAAAAACGTTCTCCAAGCCCATTTGATTGCGCTTGGGTTATTGGCAAAGAAAAAACAATATCGTACATTTCAGATGCAATTGCAACTTTTGAGTAGATACAAATGTTTAACTAATTTATAAAACAGATAAAAGCTTAGTAGGTAGTATTTACTAGGTTTTTTGAATTTGACAAAAATACTATATCATGTTATCAAGTAAGTAATATAATTTTTATAGAAAAATCATGAATTATAGTGATTTAAAAAATAAGTTAAATAATTTAGGTTGTGAGAAATATATCACAAAGCCTGCTTTTTGTGTGCGTTCAAATAATAATGAGCACAAA